>JACRAA010000033.1 GCA_016213595.1 Actinomycetota bacterium
AGAAGAGGATGCAAGAAACAAACGGGTGCAAGCACCCGTCTGATATGTCAGCAAAGAGCTCTGCCAAGACTTTTGTCCTGGGGCCGCGACAAAGGCTGGCTCATGAGCGCGACGAGGACGAGAAATGCAGCACGTACGTGTCGACAATGACTACCCGGGGGTCCGCCTCCTGATGGAGCCTCGCCACTTCGAAGTATCGTCCCACCGCACCTGGGTCGCAATAGGGAAGCCTTACCTGAGTTCAAGCATCGTTCAGGTCGGCCCGGACGGAGGTCAGCCTCCGGGAGGCCCCTGCTGAGGAACGGGGCTGCCCGGAGGCTGCGTTGTGTTCGAGGGTTCGGAGGAGTCTCAGGCGCAGTGCGGGGACTCGGCGATCGTCTTGGCCGTCATCTTGATGCCCGGGTGTGCGACCTTGCCGGCGGCAATGGCATCACCGACCGACACGCCGAGGCACTGCTGTACGACGGCTCCGTAGGCCTGACCGTTGCCTTCGGCTGCCTGTGCTGTAGGGGCTGCTCCCGCGAACGCGAGGAGAGCGATGGTTGCTCCGACCAGCAGCTTCTTCATGGACCACTCCTTGTGTGTAGGTGCCCGCATCCGCGAGCGCGGCACCAGCATGGCTGACTGTTCAAGGTTTGTCCATAGTTGGTGTCCAGGGTTTGTCTAACGTCCTCGGGCTCTAGCGGGCAACCTACGGCTCGTCCCTCGACGCTGTACTCGATCTCCGGCAACAGGGGTGCGACGAACCGCCGCACGTGGGTACAGGGCAGCGATCCAGGCAGGCGGCCGGTGTCGAAGGGAGTCCTCATGCGTGCGATGGTCTACCGCGGGCCGTACAAGGTCCGGGTGGAGGAGAAGCCACGTCCCCGGATCGAGCATCCGAACGATGCCATCGTCCGGGTGGGGCTGGCCGCGATCTGTGGGTCGGACCTGCACCTCTACCACGGCATGATGCCGGACACCCGTGTTGGCTCCACCTTCGGGCACGAGTTCATCGGCACGGTCGAGGAGGTGGGCTCGTCCGTCCAGCACCTCTCCGTCGGCGACCGGGTCATGGTCCCGTTCAACGTCTACTGCGGTTCGTGCTACTTCTGCGCCCGCGGCCTGTACGCCAACTGCCACAACGTCAACCCGAACGCCACCGCGGTCGGCGGCATCTACGGGTACTCCCACACCTGCGGGGGCTATGACGGAGGCCAGGCCGAGTACGTACGCGTCCCGTTCGCTGACGTGGGGCCCACCGTCATCCCCGAATGGCTGGACGAGGAAGACGCCCTGCTGCTCACCGATGCCGTCGCGACCGGCTACTTCGGCGCCCAGCTCGCAGACATCGGCGAAGGCGACACCGTCGTGGTCTTCGGCGCCGGCCCGGTGGGCCTGACAGCGGCCAAGTGCGCCTGGTTCATGGGTGCCGGGCGCGTCCTGGTCGTCGACCACATCGGCTATCGCCTCGAGAAGGCTCGCACCTTCGCCCACGCCGAGACGGTGAACTTCGCCGAAGTGGACGACATCGTCGTCCACCTCAAGCGGGCCACGGACGGGCTGGGCGCAGACGCGGCGGTCGACGCCGTCGGGGCCGAGGCCGACGGCAGCTTCCTGCAGCACGTGACCGCGGCCAAGCTGAAGCTGCAGGGCGGCTCTCCCGTCGCCTTGAACTGGGCGATCGACTCGGTGCGAAAAGGCGGCACCGTCTCGGTGATGGGTGCGTACGGCCCGATGTTCAGCGCCGTGAAGTTCGGTGACGCGCTCAACAAGGGCCTGACCTTGCGCATGAACCAGTGCCACGTGAAGCGGCAATGGCCACGGTTGCTGGAGCACATCCAGAACGGCTACCTAAAACCGAGCGAGCTTATCACGCACCGCTTCCCCCTCGAGCATGTCGCAGAGGCCTACCACCTGTTCTCGCGGAAGCTCGACGGCTGCGTCAAGCCCGTTCTCGTCCCGAGCGCATGACAGGAGCAGCGATGTCCCCAACAGATCGCATCCCCGTCTACACCTCCGCCGCGCCGCCGGTCCCGTCAAGCGACGAGCTGCGTGCGACGATTCCGGGCTGGGGTGTCGACCTCGACCCGAAAGACCGGCCGGCCTACCCGCAGGAGACCCGTCTGGTGACCGGTGCTCACTGGGACCTCCCGCCCTCTCAAGGGGAGGACCGGCCCCGGGAGCGCTCCATCGAGCACGAGCGGCTGCCACCGGTGTTCGGAACCACGGTGCCGCTGCGCGGGGTGTCCGGGGTGATCCGGCGCTACGCGTACGCACGGTTCAGCGAGGCCCGGGCGGCCCATTGGCTGCTGCTGCTTGCCGGCGACCGCGTGGACGCCTTCGAGAACCACGTCATGGCGCTGGCGAGCCGCCGACCCGACCTCCCGTTGACACCCACGATCCTCCGCGACGAGCTGCGCAACCGCGGCGGCGTGTCCGGACTGCGCACTCGCGCGGACTGGAAGCATCAGTGGCTCGACCCGCTCGTCGTCGCCGGACCGTACGTGGCGGGTGCCGGCCTGGTGGGCCTCGGCGTCCGAGCGTTGCGCCGCAGACGGCCGTGGGGATCGAGGAAGCGGACCGTGGCGTAGCACCGGAAGGCCTGCCGGTCAGGGGGTGGCGGCCGGCAGCCGCAGGTCGAAGACGCAGCCCGGCGGCACGTTCCGTACGTCCACGGTTCCCCCGTGTGCCTCTGCCACCGCCCGAGCAATCGCGAGGCCCAGGCCGGCGCCGGCCCCCTCGGTGGGCCCGCGTCCTTCACTGGCGCGCCATCCCGGCTCGAACAGGTGCGGCAGGTGTGGCGCAGGGATCCCGCCGCACGCATCCATCACCTCCACCGAGGCCCATCCGTCCGCGTGGCTCACGACGACGCGGACCTCGCTGCCGCTCGGCGTGTGCCGGATCCCGTTCACGACCAGGTTCGTCACTGCCCGCGCCACCTCCTTCGGGTCGACGCGGACGGACGCTGACTGGTCGGCCTGACCCGCCAGCCCGACGCCGGCCCGTGCCGCCACGGGCGCCAGCTGCTCGACGACGCCCGAGACCAGGTCGCCCAGTGAGACGTCCTGTCGCGGCAGCCTCCCGCCAGGGCTCTGGAGCCGAGACAGCGCCACGAGGTCCCCCACCATGGCGTCCAGACGCCCGGCCTCCTCGCGCAGCCGCCCGAGGTACGCACTCGGGTCGGGAGCGACGCCGTCCCGCAGCGCCTCGGTCATGGCCATGATGCCCGCCAAGGGCGTCCGGAGGTCGTGCGACATCCACGAGACGAGCTCGCGTCGCCTCAGCTCCACCTGGTGGTCCCGTTCGAGCTCCGACTCACGCCGGGCGAGGGCCCGGTCCCGTACCCCCAGCTGCCACGCCAGGACGAGCCCGACCACGACCGCCATCGGGACCGTGGCCAGGAGGACCAGCACGATCGTCCGGGACGCGGCGTCGCTGATCGCCATCGTCTGCACGCTCGCCGCGACGCCCGCCGCCATCGACAGCACCACGACGATGGGTGCGGCGACTGCCGCCGCCCTGACCCAGCGGCGAGCGACCACCAGTACAGCGGCGGTCCCGATCGCGCCGACAGCTCCCGTGACGAGCCCGCTCACGAGCAGAGGGCTCACGGCGCGCCCACCGGTGTCCGCGGCTCCCAGCGGTAGCCCACGCCGAACAC
>JACRAA010000034.1 GCA_016213595.1 Actinomycetota bacterium
GCCACCGACACTCGACAGTTCTGGAACTGGATGCACTGCCTGTCCCCGTAGGAGGTCGGTGCGGATATGGCCCATGCGGATTCAGCCCACCCGTGTTGTACGGCGATGGCCGGCTCACCCTTCCAGCCCGACGCTCCCACCTTCGCGGTCGTCACTCGTCGAGCCCCTGACCGCGAAGCCACCGGCCACTGGACGAGGACGACCAGCCCCATGTGAGGACAGCCCGATCTGATCAGAGGCTGCGGGGTGGGCGCCCCCGGACCCTGTTGAGGTGGGCGAGAAGGCGCGGCGTAGGCTCTCGCGCAGTTCCGCTCAATGGAGAGTCGATGTCCGATGGTTCGGTCGGTCGCCCACGTCCCCGCCGATTCCGTGCACTGGCGACGACCCTTGCAGTGTGCTCCGCGTTCGCACTGTTGATCCCTGTGGTCCTCCTTCCCCTCACGACCGCCGTACCGCCGCTGGCCTGGGTCCCCATGCTCGCGACAGACCTGGCACTCATCGCCTGGCTGATCGCCCGTCGCCGACGACGATCGGTGCGGCCTCTGGCTGTGGCGGGTGTGACGCTGCTGGCCGTCGTCGCGGTGGTCGCCTCGCAGGTGCTGTCCGCCACCCCGGCGATCACCAGCGCCCAGGGACACTTACTGCCCGGCAGCATCGCCAGGCTGGAGCGGGTCACGCTGAACGGCAGCGAGCAGTGGATCACCCTCCGTGGCCGCGACACCGCCAACCCGGTCCTGCTCAACCTCGGCATGGGGGGACCCGGGGGCGGAGGCTTCGCCACCCGTTCCCTGTTCGAACCGCTCGAGGAGCACTTCACGGTGGTCAGCTGGGACGAGCCGGGCACCGGCAAGTCGTACGGCGCGGTGCCGTTCGAGCAGCTGACTCGGGACCGGTTCGTCTCTGACGCGACCGCCCTCACGAACCTGCTCCGGCAACGGTTCGGTCAGGAACGGATCTACCTCTACGGAGTGTCGTGGTCGAGCATCCTGGGCATCTGGCTCGTCCAGGCTCATCCCGAGCTGTTCCACGCGTTCGTGAGCAGCGGCCAGATGGTGAACACCACCGAGAACGACAGACTGGGGTACGAGCTGGCGCTCCAGCATCTGGATCGGCAGGGCAACACGGCCGCCGCGGACAAGCTCCGGCGCAACGGGCCCCCGCCGTACCGCGGAGACAACGTCGTGCTGCGGTACGTCGACTACCTCGACGTGCTCAACGAGATCATGGGCGAGCCCAGGCTGTCCCTCCTGGTTCCGATCGTCCCCTTCCTCGCGCCTGAGTACGGGCTGGTCGACAAGGTCAACCACACCCGGGGCCTCATCGACTCGTTCAACGTGGTGTATCCGCAGCTCGAGCACCTCGACTTCGTCCAGCAGGCACCGGTGCTGCACGTGCCCGTCTACTTCTTCGTGGGCCGAGGCGACGTCAACGCGATGGCCTCCCTCGCGGAGGAGTACTACGGGATGCTGTCGGCGCCGCACAAGGAGCTGATCTGGCTCGACGGCGGCCACGGACTCGACGGCAGCAGCCAGGCGCAGTTCGTCGACGTGATGGTGCACCGGGTCAAGCTGGCATAGACCGCTCGCGACGGGATCCTCGGACGTGCGAGGGGACGAGTTCGACACGGAGGTGCTCGCCGGCGAAGGGCCCGGAGCGAACCGGTCGCGGGCGCTCGCTAGAGCAGCGTGACGATACGTTCGCGCCGGAATCGACCCACGACCGCGAGATAGACCGCGACATCGAGCACAAGTAGCGCAGCTGAGGCCATGAGGGCGACGCTCGTGTTGAAGAGCAGCAGCCCCGTTGCCTGGCTCACGACGAGGCCCAGCACCGGCAGGATCACGAGCACGGATGCTGCCTGGGCGTCCTGCATCGTCCTCGACCGTCCGGAGACGGCGACGATGAGGCTCGTGGCCAGGAACCCGACCAGCGGGACGAGGACGACCACGATGACCACCCACGTCCAGGTGGGGAAGAAGATGCCCCCCAGTCTCGGTCCCGCGAGAAGGTCGACGATCGCGGTGTAGACCAGGAACGAGACCCAGGCGAGCGCGACCGAGGGGATGACGGAGACGAGGGTCTTGGCCAGGACCAGCTCCCGGTCGGTGACCGGGGTGTAGAGCAGACCCTCGATGGTCCGCCGCTCCTTCTCGCCGACGAAGCTGGACGCCGCCGTGATGCTCGACACCATCACGGGGATGATGAGGAAGAACGGCGCCATGAAGTAGACGAGCACGGCGTACACGACCGACTGCTGCGGCGAGAACTGGGCTGGGATCAGCCCGACGGGAAGGTGGTCGAGGAAGCCCTGCAGGCCGCCGATCGACGAGGTCAGGAGAGTGTTGTCGCCGAGGAGGACCACTGCGATCGGCAGCACCACGACGAACAGCATCGGCACGATGATCAGCGGTGCTGCGGCCTGGCCGTTGCGGGACAGCTCTCGCCAGTCCTTGCGCATCAGTGCCCAGATCCTTCGGCGGTTGATCATGACTTGTCCCGCTGCTCGACGGTGGCGAAGTACAGGTCGTGGAGCGTCGGCTGTCTCGGCACCACTGACCGTACCGGAACGTGCGCGCCGACGAGCGCGGCCACGACGTCCGAGATCTCGTCCGCGTCGTCCACGGAGAAGTCGAGGTGAGCGCTGCCCTTCGTCTCGTCCACCTCACCGACCACCTGGGTGATGACCCGCTCTGCCCGGTCGCGGTCCGCCCCGACGCTCACTGAGTAGCGCTGCCGCGGCCACCGCAGCCGCAGCAGCTCTCCGACGTCACCGGTTGTGACAAGCGTGCCGGCCTCAATGATGCCGACATCCGTGCAGAGCTTCTCGAGGCCGTGCAGCTGGTGGGTGCAGAGGATCACGGTGGTACGCATCGCGTGGATCATCTGTACGAGACAGACGATGAGGTCCTCGGATGCCTCCGGGTCGAGACCTGCTGTGGGCTCGTCGAGGAACAGCAGCTCCGGCTCGTGGAGGACCGCCCGTCCCACCGAGAGCTTCTGGCGCATGCCCTTGCTCAGCTCGCCCACCACCGACTCGATGCGGTCGGAGAGGGCCAAGATTTCGAGGATCTCAAGGGTGCGTCGCCCGATGGCCCGTCGGTTCAACCCGTACAGCTCACCCCACACGAGAAGGTTGTCGCGCACGGTCAGTGTCTCGTACAGGTTCGTGTCCGTCTGCACCCCGACCCGGGCACGCAGCTCGTCAGCGTTGTCACGCGTGAGCCGCTCACCAAACAGCGTCACATCCCCGCTGGTCGGACTGATCAGGCCAGTGAGCAGGCGAACAGTAGTGGTCTTGCCCGCACCGTTGGGGCCGAGCAGCCCGAAAGCATGGCCACGTGCGACCTCGAACGAGAGATCAGAGACGGCGGTACGGGTGCCGAACGTCTTGGTCAAGCGTGAGGCGATGAGTGTCGGTACCTTGCTGTCCGGGGCCAGTGCCTCGGCTGGCGAGACCATGCTCCACCTTCCCCCTTGAAGGCGCGCGAGACGCGCGGCACATAGTCTGGCATCCCAGCCGTCAGCTCGATTCGGAGGGGTCCCGCTTTGGGCCTCCACGCCTGCCTGACCGCACCCATCCTCCACGTCGAGCGAGTAATCGGAGCCCGCGCCATTGAGGAAGGAGGCTCATCATGAATGGCCACCCAGGGCCACTGCTGACTACCAGAGGCCGCGCTCCACTCAGACCCACCCGCCACGCTGGACGAACTGGCCGTGATCACGGGAACGATGCCCGCGGAGCTGAGACTCGCGGTTCAGCTCGGCGCCTGGTGCCCGCTGCGGTATGGGAGGTGTTCGAGTTGCGCCGCAAGGACATCGACATCGTCATGGGCGTGGTGCACGTGCGGCGGGGCGTCGTCCGGACCAAGGGCCTCGTCACGACCGACCGTCCGAAGACCAACGTCGGCGTACGGGACGTCACGATCCCGTCTCACTTGATGCCGATGGTCACCGATCACCTGGAGAAGCATGTCGGGAAGCGAGGGGAGGGCTGCTGTTCTACGACAGGCATGGTCGCAACCTGCGTCCTGCAGACTTCCAGGCTGCGTGGCATGCCGCCAGAGCTGCCGCTCGGCGCGGCGACTTGAAGTTCCATCATCTGCGTCACACGGGGGCGGTGTTAGCCGCACCGTCAGGCGCGACACTCGCCGACCTGATGGGACGCCTTGGGCACAGGAGTCCCGCCATGGCGATGATCTACCAGCACACCGCAGCAGATCGCGACCGCCTGATTTCCGATCGGCTCTCCCAGATCGCCCTCGGCAGTCAGTCCCCGCTGGTCTTGAATGCGTCAAGATCAGTGGCCACGCCAAGACGAGTCCGGTCCACCCACCTCGGCCAGCCCAGCCTGCTGGTCGCGTGACGACTCCGGGGCGAACATCCGACTTTGCCGAGAGCCGTGCGTTGCCTGCTGGTGTGACGGTTCAGACGCGCAGGTTTGCTGTCGATCGCCGTTTTCGCTGCTCAAACGAGCCGACTGGCCTGTTCGGACTCACATCCTGCGTTTGAGCAGCCATTTTGGCGATCCCGCCCCAACCGTACGTAGAATAAAGCGGCAATTGGCTGAGCAGAATGCCCGCTGGCGCATTCGATCTATGCCGATGAGCGCTGTCCCCGGTGAGTGAGCAGACGGCCTCTGCTGCACAGGACTATGGGAGCTTCCTGTGGCCAAAGAAGTAGCCTAGTTCGACCGCCACCCGTTGGGGTTCGCCGGTGTTGTCGGGAGCGAGGTGACCGATTCCGGCCAACTGGATTCGGTGCGCGTTCGGGAGTAGCGCTTCCAACGCGGCAAGTGTGCCTCGCAGGTACGGCGCGCTGTCAGAGCCTCCGAGCAGGAGAACCGGGATGGTGAGGGCCTCGTACTCGGGGAGTCGTCCCTCGCTCTGGAGGACCAGTTGCGCGTCGAAGTGCATGGTGGGAACGAGGTCGGCAAGCGGCATGGGTGGCTCGTTGTCACCCCAGCCTCGTGGAGTCCGGCTCGCGGCGAACCGTCGAACCGGCCACAGCACGACCCGCAACAGTGCCCGCCGTCGCCGCGTCATCGGTCGCGGCGCGGCCGACCTGTTCTCGTGCGCGGGGTTGCCCCCGCGACGGGCGGCCATGTTGAGCAGGGGTGCGAGCACGAAGCGTGGGGTGCGCCGAATCAGCGCCGGAGCGGTTTGGGTGCCGCGGGTGGCTGTGATCATGGCTGACCCGATCTTGCCTTCGGCGACCTCACGATCGAACCGGGCGAGCCAGGCGACCGGGGTCGAGTGGTCGATGGATATCGGCGGCTCGTACAGGGCGAGCCTGCGGATCTGAGGGAGAGACAGGGCAGCGTCCAGAGAGAGCAATGCACCGGAACTGAGTCCGAAGACGAACTCGCTCCCGCTGTGACGCAACAATGCATCGAGGTCCTGACACTCGACGGTCAGACCGTAGTCATCACCCGGTGGACCGCTGGCCCCACGTCCTCGCCGGTCTGGGACATAGACCGTGAAGTCGCCGGAGAGCGCACTGGCCAGATCCATGAGATTCTGCGCGGATTGCCCACCGCCGTGGACGAGAACCAGACCAGGACCCTGCCCCAGCTGTCGGTAGCCGATGGATGTCCCGTCAGCGGATGTCACGCGCCCAGTCAGATAAGTCGCCGCCACGACGGCCAGTCTTTCGCACTGTGCGTTACTTCGGGCCGGAGGGCAGGTGGGATTCGGTCCCGATCGCCCTTGATGGAGCCAACTGGCGTTGTCGAGCGCGATCTGTCACCGACGCCGACGTCGCCGGCTATGGGCGCGGATGAACGACGTATTCATTTGCCGCGAGGTGCCACCGTTCCTGCTGGAACGTCCGCTCGTGCCAGGGGCGCTTGGCTTCCACCCTCCCGACGTGTGCGCTGGCAGGGTAGAGAACAGGGATGTTGCGCAATACCTTGAGGGCAAACGCACGGATTTCACTCGGGCGAGTTGGATGACGTGACACTCACTTCGGGCCAAGGATTTCGGGCAAAGGGGAAGTTCTGAAAGCATACTTCGATCAAACTGGTGGGGCTGGCGCACTTAGAACCATTGTCGGCGACGTTGAGATCGAGAGCGACGGTAGCTCGACCGATCCCGGCAGCGCTCTCCGACTGGGTTGATTTGCGTGACTCTTGTGCTCGCCGAGGACAATGCGACTGACTAGCCTCCTCTTTTCCGAGGCCAACCTCGAGAGGACCGAGTGGCTCGTACTGGCGGAACAGTCCTGGAGCGGAACCGACCGAACGTCGTGTTCTGCCGCTGCGGGCGTGAAGGATTTTGCCTAACGGGTGCATTGGGTCGGAACCGGGGCAACTCCCGTAACTCCATCCGGGCCACGACGGTGGTCACGCTTACTGGGATCACCTACGTGCGTCGCAGCGGTGGCCGTTCCAGGGGTCGCTGGTGTTGGGTTTCCTCGCCTCCGCCGGGTCAGGACCCTGCGCCGCCGAGGGCGAGATTGAGGTGGCGTGGTGCTTCACCAACGCGCAGCTCGGGCGGCGGTCGACGCCGGTGATGTAGTACGGCCGGCCACACGTCAATCGCGCACCGCATGATTGGGGCCTGGTTCACCCGGGAGCTGCCGGCCTGGGCCTCAACGGTCTCCGCGTCGCCCTTGCCGCCCACCCGGGAGCTGCCGGCCTGAGCCTCAACGGTCTCCGCGTCGCCCTTGCGGCGTCCCCGATTGCCCGCCGCGACCGCCGGGCGTAAAGTCCGCCGCATGCGACGCCGTGTCGCGGTGGGCTCCAGGGGGATGCGCTCCACTGCGGCCCGCCGCGGATTCGGCCTCCGGCTCGCGGGTCTCTGCGCGGTCCTCGGGTGGCTCGTCGCCGGCTGCGGCAGCGGGGCGTTGACCGCCGTCACGTCCGCGTCGTCGAGCGAGGCAGCGCCACCGTCGTCGCCGGCGACCACACCCGTCACGACCCTCGCATCGCTGCCACCGGAGCTCGTCGGCAGCTGGACGACGGCGACCTGGCAGAGCCAGTCGGGCTATCCGCAGCTCCGGCGCACGTACGTGTTCGCGGCCGACGGCCGCTACGCCTACACCCTCGGGCAGTGCGAGTCGTCGACGCAGTGCGCCCTCGTCTCGCGCGAGTCCGGCGCCGCCCATGTCGCGAACGGCGTCCTCTACCTCCAGCCGCAGACGGATTCCAGCGATGGCCCGCGCTCCTCGCGGTACGTCGTCGACCGCGATCCCGTCGTCGGCGACGTCAGGCTGAACCTGTCCCTCGCGAGCGGGGACACCGACATCTTCTACCGCGAATAGGCGCACTCTGACGGCCGAGTACCGAGCGGCCCCGAGGTCAACCGTCCCCGGCGGCTGGGCCCACCCGGGCCAGCCACTCCTCCAGCAGCGCACCCAGTACCCCAGGGCGTTCGTGCGACAGGGCGTGGCCGCGGTCCTCGACCACCGTCAGGTCCGCTCCATCGCCGCCTGCCCAATGGCCCGACCTGGTCGACGACTGGTGCGCCTTCAGCGGCGACCGCGAACGCGGACCAGCCCGAGCGTGGACGGATGACCGAAGTCATCACTAGTTGCCGCCCTCAATTGGCCGCTTACGGGCGTGGACAGCAATCCAGGTCCGCTCCCGTCCGGGCTTGCTCTTCCGAGCATCGATGAGCATCCTGACGCGCATGACGATGATCGAGTTCGAGCTTGAGCGCGTGATCGAGGCGCCGGTTGGCGACGTGTTCGCGCGGCTCGTCGACATCGAGGGGTACAACGCCTGGATGCCCCAGAAGGGCAGCATGTTGCACCGCACTCGGCAGACCTCGCCCGGGGAGCCAACCGTCGGCACGACCTACGTCGACGAGACCAGCCAGGGCTCGATCCGTGGCGAGATCGTTGAGTGTGAGGCTCCACGCACAGTCGTCTTCCACTGGTGGGAGAAATCGAGGTCGGGCAAGGTTCGGCTCGAAGGCTGGCCCGGTTACGTCCTCGAGGCGTCGCGCGAAAACGCGACGCTGGTCCGCCATCGCGCGAAGCTGAGGGCGTTCGGCGCCTATCGCCTGGCCGCGCCGATCCTTAAGCGGCTAGTGATCCGGGAGCGCACGACCACCATAGATGCGCTGAAGGCATCGTTTGCCGGCGGTGGGAACAGGCCAACCATGTGATCGACGGTGACTGAGTAGCTAAACAGGTCCGCCTCTGCCGCACCCCGCCGCTTCACTCGGGCGATAGGTCGAGACGGGCGATCGAGCGGAGGACTCCAGCAATGTGATCAGATGTGGGGTCGGCAACGACAGAACCCATGTCCCACTTCGGCGCGTTGTCCAAAGCGGTGGATGCCAGCATCGGCACATTCCATACAAGTCGTCCTCGAAACGCAGAACAGGACCGAACTCCTCCTCGACCGCGTGGAGAAGCATCGTGATCGCAGTCGGCAAATCAGTCACGGGAAGCTCTGTGGCCCATGGCAGGGTGATGCCACGCTGACCCCCTACAGCTATGGGTTTGAGCGAGCAGTCGCCAAACGCACTACTTCGCCGCGGGGAGTCAGTGCCACTTCGCCAAGACCCCGGAGACGACAGTGGCTCTGACTATCTACCCTAGTCAGAGCCACATTCGTACAGTGTCCGAGAGAGGACTTGAACCTCCATGCCCTTTACGGGCACTAGCACCTCAAGCTAGCGCGTCTACCTATTCCGCCACCCGGACGAGTGCTCCGGTGTCTCCACCGGCCCGGATGA
>JACRAA010000276.1 GCA_016213595.1 Actinomycetota bacterium
CCCCTGACGCTCGCCTCGGCACCCGCCGAATACCGCCCCGACCCTTGCTCGAAGCCTCATGGGCTTCTACAGCCGCTCGCCCGGTCGGTTCACCATGAGAAGCCGGTCGGTTCACCATGAGAAGCCGGTCGGTTCACCATGAGAAGCCGGTCGGTTCACCATGAGAACATGGGAAACCTCCACTTCTCATGGCGAATTCGCCATGAGAAGTGACGACTTCCCTACATAACATGGTGAACCGACGCCCCGCCGATCGGCCACACAAGGGCGGTACCAGCTGGCTGAGGGTCGAGCCGGTCAGCGCCAGATGCCGCGCGTGTCGAGGATGACCTTGCCGTCCAGGAGCTTTCGCGGGAGCGTACGGAACTGGTTGTGGTCGACGAGCAGCACGACGATGTCAGCCGCCGAGACGGCCTCCTGCGTCTTCACGAGCGTCAGGTTGTCGAGACCGTTGAGCGCGGACGGGAGGCTCCGCAGCATCGGGTCGCTCACCAGGATCCTCGTCCCCGGCTCCTGCTCGGCCAGCGAGGCGACGATCTCCACGGCGGGCGACTCGCGGACGTCGTCGACGTTCGCCTTGTAGGACAGCCCGAGGCAGGCCACGACCGGCTCCCGGAACCGGCTCGCCGACTTGCGGATCTGCTGCACCACGTGGCGGGCCTTGCCGTCGTTGATCTCGCGGGCCGTACGGATCAGCACCGCCTCGTCGGGCGCGGCGCTCACGAGGAACCACGGGTCCACGGCGATGCAGTGCCCGCCCACGCCCGGCCCCGGCTGGAGGATGTTGACGCGCGGGTGGTGGTTCGCCATCTTGACGATCTCCCACACGTCGAGCCCGAGCTTGTCGCAGATGATCGACAGCTCGTTGGCGAAGGCGATGTTCACGTCGCGGTACGAGTTCTCGGCGAGCTTGGCCATCTCGGCGCTCGCGGCGTCGGACAGCTGGATCTCGCCGCGGCAGAACACGCGGTACAGCTCGGCGGCCTTCTCCGCACAGTCCGGCGTCAGCCCGCCGATCACCCGGTTGTTCTCGACCAGCTCCACCATGAGCCGGCCCGGGAGGACACGCTCCGGGCAGTGCGCGACATGGATGTCGGGGTTGTCGTTGGTGTCGCCGGGGAACGTCAGGTCGGGACGGGCCTCCGCAAGACGGCGGCTCAGCTCCTGGGTCGTACCGGGAGGGGACGTCGACTCCAGCACGACGATCGCACCCGGCCGGAGCTGCGGGGCGATCGAGGCGGCCGCCGCGAACACATGGGTGAGGTCGGCCTCCTCGTTCGGCGTGATCGGCGTCGGGACGGCGATGATGTATGCGTCCGCGACGGGCGGCTCGGTACTCGTCGAGATGTTGCCGAGCGCCACCGCCCCGCTGAGGCTCGTCTGGAGATCCGGCTCGAAGAAGGGGATCTCGCCGCGGGCAACCCGCTCGACGGTGACGGCGTTCACGTCCACGCCGATGACACGTACTCCTCGCGAGGCGAGCACCACGGCCGTCGGCAGACCGATGTAGCCGAGGCCGATGACAGCGACCGTGCCGCTGTAGAAGGGGTTGTCCATCACGCCACCTTGCTGGATGCCAGCGCGCTCGCTGGCTCGGATTTCCGGGTCACGAGCGCCCGCGCGACCATGATGCTGAACAGGACATTCGTGCGCAGGTAGCGTTTCCACATCCGTCGCGGTTCCTGCAGGAGACGGTACGCCCACTCCATCCCGGCTCGCTGCCACCGCTCCGGGGCCCGCTTCGTGACGCCCGCGAGGATGTCGAAGGAGCCGCCGACGCCGTGGGTGACAGGGACCTTCATGAGCGGCTGGTACCGCTCGAGGAACTTCTCCTTCTTCGGGGAGGTCATCCCGAGGAACAGCATGTCCGGATGGGCGGCTGCGATGTCCGCGGCGACCGTCGCCTCGTCGGTGAAGTAGCCGTCGCGGTAGCCGACGAGCCGCGCACCCGGGTACCTCGTGGCCATGACGTCGGCCACGCGAGCTACCACCTCGGGCGTCGCCCCGAGCAGGTAGACCGAGTGCTGCTCCGCGTCGGCGAGCTCCAGGAGGCGCAGGAACAGGTCGATGCCGGCGACCCGCTCGGGGAGCGGCCGGCGCAGCAGCCGGCTTGCCCAGACGACGGACTGGCCGTCGGCCAGGATGACGTCGCAGGACAGCATGGCGGCGTGAAGGCCCTCGTCACGTCCTGCGTTCACGACCTTGGCCGCGTTGAGGACTCCGATCTGGACGGGACGCTGCTCCGCGATCGCCGTCCCGCACAGCTGGAGCACCTCGTCCATCCTGGCGGCCAACATCGGGTAGCCCAGGATCTCCTTGACCTCACTCATGCTGCACTCCCCCCTTGCTCATGCTGCACTCCCCCCTGTGGCATCGCAGCCGATGCGTACAACAGCCAGCCCAGCTCGTACGGCCGGCACTCGTAGTCGACACGTCCCGCCGGCAGCACCTGGTCGACGAGCGGCACTCGGGCGCCCGGTCGGACCCGGCTGATGAGCGCGCCCGCGGCCCGCGCCGCCTTGAACGGTTCGCGGCGGCCGACCTTCCGCCAGATCACGCCCAGGTCGGGCGCCACCAGCGGCTCGAGGCACTCGGGATGGGTGGACAGCCAGGCGAACCCGCGCTGTACGGCCTCGGAGTGGTCCGTACCGCCCGCTGCCGCCAGCTCGTCCAGCACCATGGGTGCCATGCCGTGCTGATGGACCGAGTACGTCGGGTACCGCTCGACGACGTCGCCGGTCCGCGCGTCGTAGTGCCACCACCACTGGCCCGCCGGGCCCTGGACGTCGACGAGCCGGCGCGCTGTCGCCTCGGCCGCGGCCATCGCCTGGTCGTCGCCGGTGCGGGCAGCGAACCGTACGAACGCCTGTAGCGGGTAGATCTGGTCCGCGAAGCTCCCCACGTGGCCACGCAGCCTGCCGGACGGTGGCGACTCGTGCGGGAACGTGCCGTGCGGCCCCTGCTCAGACCGGAGCCGCGCCACCCCCTCCTCCGCGAGCCGCATCCCGGTGCCGCCCTCGGGCATGGCGAGCCCGGCGACCACCGCCCAGGCGCAGTCGACCGTGGGCAGCGACGGGCGACGGACCGCGTCGAGCAGGCGGGCCGCGAGGGCGTCATCCGTGGTCCCCGCGACCTCCCCGGCCGCCCACAGGGCGAGGGCATGCGCGCCCGCATCCGTGGTCGACTCGGCGAGCGTGAGGCACGAGGTCGCCACCTCGGCAGCAGTGGCGCCGCCGAGTACCTCGCGCTGTACGGGTTCCGGCTGGCGCCCCAGCCCCAGGGCCGCGATGGCCGTGTAGCGGACGCTGTCCCCCTCCGGCTGCAGGGTCGGACCGTTCGGGCCCGGCACTCCGCGAAGCGTGTACGGCAGGGGACGGCCACGGACGTAGCCGCAGGCGGCGAGCCCGACGAGGGCGACAGCGACGAGATCCTGCGTCCCGGCACCGGGCTGCACGGTCATCGGACCGTCTCCCGACGCATGAGGGCTCCGTCGGCGACGGTCCACGACAGTCCGCACGTACAGGTCAGGTTCTCCGGAAGGCGCTGCCCGCACTCGCACACCCAGCCGATGACGCGCGCGGGGTTGCCGACGACGAACGCGTGCGCCGGTACGTCCCGGGTGACGACGGCACCGGCCCCGACGAACGCGTACTCGCCGATCGTCGCGCGGCAGACCACCACGACGCCGGCACCCAGCGTTGCTCCACGCCGGACCAGCGTGGTGTCGAGCTCGGCCCCGTGCCTCTTGATGAACGCGCGGGGGGTGAAGTCGTTGGTGAAGATCACGCCGGGCCCGAGGAAGACGTCATCCTCGATCGTCACGCCCTCGAAGATCATGACCTGGTTCTTGACGGTGACCCGGTCCCCCACGACAGCGCCGCCTTCGATGTACGCGTGGTCGCAGATGTTGCAGTCATGACCGACGACTGCGCCGGCCAGTACGTGGGCGAAGGCCCACACCCTGGTCCCTGAGCCTACGGACGTGCTCTCGCACCGCCCGTCGCCGTGCACCGACACGCCATCCGGCATGTGGCCCCCCCTCGTTCAAACCTCGCAGTGCCGCTCGTAGCCCCAAGCCCGACCGGCACCCCCCCGCAAGCACGGTCCACGGCCCGGCTCTCTCCTCAGAAGCCGGGACAGGAACACAAGAGATGCCCACCCGCGTTTGAAAGATATCCCGACACGGCGGTGCCTGCCAAGGTCTTGGTCAAGACCTCAACTTGTTCGTACGACGCGGGCTCGAGGCGTCGAGACCGGCAGCGGCGGCTCCTCAGCCGGTCTGGCCGGGTGGCTCCGGGGCGACATCGGCTTCGACCGCCGGAGTCGTACAGGCGGCCAGGCCAGCGGCGCCGAAGCCTGTGCCGAAGGACCAGACGTCGCCGGAGCCGGGGAACTCGGCGATCCACTTCTCGGGGTTGCACGGCCAGGGGACATCCGGACGCCGGTTCCCGGCCTCGTCGAGGAGCGGGTAGCCGACGGAGTGTACGGATGCCGCCCAGCGGTGGCCGGCGCAGATCCGACGGCGGGCGGTCGCACCGACGCGCGCCGCCAGGCCGAGGTTGAGCACGACCCACGGAGAGTCCGTGAGCTCGATGCCGAGGCACGCGGTCGGTACTGGTCCCACCCCTGCGTAGGGAACCGCGTACATCACGCGGCCGCGCATGCACCCCGCGAACATGGCCAGCAGCGTGCGACATTCCGCCTCGGACTGAGGCCGTACGTGGGCGGGTGCTGTGAGAGACGGCTGCGCGGGACACCTGGTGGCCCTCGCCGGAGGGAGCGCGCCGGCGGCTGCGTGAGCGGCCGAGGCTGCGGGAGGGGACGGAGTGTCGGACACCTCGTCGCAGTCGGCGAGGAGGGCGTCGACGGAGATGAGCTGGCTGTACAGGCTGTCCGCCTCGGCGGCCGAGCCGTCACACCACCGGACGGCGTCGGGGCTCGTGAGGCCCGCGACATGCGTGACCCACCCTCTGACGCGTGAGGGGAGCCGGGGGGGAAAGTCGAGGGACATGGCGACCGGGCCGGGCCGAAGGCCCTCAGCCGCGATGGTCTGCGCTGACATGTTCGCTCCTCAGCGATGTCAGGCAAGGATGGATCGCGACGGGTGTTGTCACGCTGCGGCTCATGGCCGGCTCCTTGCTCGAGGATGGTCGAGCCAGCAGGCGGCCTGACTCATCGCTCTCGGCGCATCACAGTTGCGGCACAGCGTGGGTTCTCACCACTTTTTCCCTGCTCAAGCCGGGATCCGATCCCCGGTGTCTCGAGCGACCGGCCATGACGGCCGGTCACGAAGCCAACGTATCGCCCGGGTAGCCGCGCCTCCAGCACCGGCCCGGCAGAGGACCAGGAAGTGTCCTTCGGGACCGATGTCTCTCCGAGCACGACGCCTAGCTCGCTGCGGGGGCGGGGTCTGTACCCTCGCGCTCCGTCTCACGCATCGCCTTGTGCCGCCTGTACTCACGGACCGTCAGATAGACGATGAAGATGTCGAACAGCGTGAGCAGCAGCAGGCCCAACGAGTAGTGGACGACGAGCTCGTACGACTGGTAGCCGATGAAGGCGACCAGGAAGCCGATCAGCCACGGGTAGGCCCACAGTCGGTCGCGCAGGACGGCTGCGACGAGCAGGACCTTCACGATGCCGTGGACGAGGAGGTACCAGGCGCCGAAGACCGTCAGCGACACGTTGAGCTGACTCGCGTAGCGGACGAGCAGGTTGGACAGGTAGTCGTTGGGGTCCTCGGCGAGCTCCCCGCGGGTGACAACGGCGACGGCGGCCTGGATCTGTCGCGGGCTGGTGACGAGGAGCACGGCTCCACCGATGAGCTCGATCACGCCGTCGGCCAGCTTGAGGAGCAGGCTGATGAAGAACGTCCGGTCCAGGAGCTTGTCACCCGAAGAGATCCTCATGGGGCCCGACTTTATCGAGGGGGGAAATGGGGCCGGCGCCACAGCTGGACCCGGCGTCCGTTCGTTCCGTACGGTGGGCGCAGGTCCTTCACAGGGACCCCGGACGAGGGAGCCGTACCCGGAACGCGACAAGACGGCCTGGAAGGCACCTCATGTCCTGGCTCGTCCTTGTCCTCGCCGGGTTCGCCGAAGCGGTCTGGGCCCTCGCACTCGACCGGTCCGACGGCTTCAGGAGCTGGCAGCCGAGCGTGGTCTTCGTCGTCGCGCTGGGCCTCAGCATGGCCGGCCTCGCGTACGCCATGCGCTCCCTGCCGGTCGGCACGGCCTACGCGGTGTGGGTGGGCATCGGCGCCGCGATCACGATCGCGTACAGCATGCTGACCGGGGCAGAGGTGGCCTCACCGTGGCGGATCCTGTTCCTCGCCATGATCGTCGGCGGCGTCATCGGCCTCAAGGTCGTGGCTTAGGCCGCGGCCTTCCGGTCGAGAGGCCACGACACGCGCGGTCACCGGGGCGTGTCGCCGCACCACATGACCTCTCGTGCCCAGGACCGACTGTTCCAGGGCAACCTCCTTGGGCCCGAGTCTGCGGCTCGTGAGCCCCGTGTCTGAGGAATAGTTCCCTCAACCGATCGGTTGCGTCGACATGCCCGCCACCCCTATCTCAATCCTTGATCTCGCCCACATCGGAAACGGCGGGAGCGCGGCGGACAGCTTCCGAGCCAGTGTCGCAATCGCACAGCTGGCGGAGCGCAGCGGCTACCGCCGGGTGTGGTACGCCGAGCACCACAACATGCCGACCATCGCGTCCTCGGCGACCAGCGTGCTCATCGCTCACGTGGCCGCCCACACCGCGACCATCCGCCTCGGTGCCGGTGGCGTGATGCTGCCCAACCACTCCCCGCTGGTGATCGCCGAGCAGTTCGGCACGCTGGAGACTCTGCACCCGGGTCGCATCGACCTCGGGCTCGGCCGGGCACCCGGGAGTGACCAGACCACGATGCGTGCGCTGCGCCGCGACGCCATGTCGGCCGAGTCCTTCCCCCGCGACGTCCAGGAGCTGCAGGGTTACCTCACCGGCCGGTCGATAATCCCCGGCGTGGACGCAGTGCCCGGCAAGGGCACCCACGTGCCCCTGTACATCCTCGGTTCCTCGCTGTTCGGTGCGAGGCTCGCAGCTGCACTGGGGCTGCCCTACGCGTTCGCCTCCCACTTCGCACCCCAGGCGCTGAACGATGCCGTCGCCACCTACCGTCGCGAGTTCCAGCCGTCCGACCAGCTGGCCGACCCGTGGGTCATCGCCGGGGTGAACATCGTGGCCGCCGACACCACCCAGGAAGCGCAGGCGCTGTTGCGAGAATCCCAGCGGTTGCGCGTCAGCCAGCTCCTGGGCAGCGGCCGCACGTTCGATGACGCGGAGGCCGATGCCATCCTGAACTCGCCGTCCGGGCAGGCGATCAGGCACATGAGCCACTACTCGGCGGTCGGCACTCCCGTGGAGGTACGTGCCTACCTCGACGAGTTCGTCGTACACGCTGATGCTGATGAGTTGATCGTTGCGTCCATGGCTCGCAACACCGAGGCAACCCTGCGCTCCATCGAGCTGCTGGCCAAGGTCTCGGATCTGGACGGCTGAGTCAGCGACCCAGATCCTCTGTCGGACTGCCGCCTGAGCCGATTTGCGCTCTCGATCGCGATTTCGAGGCTGGCGTCGGCCAGGTCAGGCATCGCGAGTGCAATTCGCTCCTGCCGCCGGTGGTGCGTGTCTCAACCGAGATGGGAGATCCTGCGGCTACGACTCACGGTCTGGTCAGCCCAGGCTCGCCCGTTCGGCCCGCCCGACCGTGACGGCGATGTCCAGCTCATTGCCCTCCGGGTCGGCCAGCGTCCACCATGCCGGCGCGTCGGCGTCGTAGACGACCCGGCCACCGGCGGCGACAGCCGCGGCCACGCGGGCCTGCGCCTGGTCGGCCGGCACGAACAGGTCGACGTGGATGCGGTTGCGCTGCTCGCGGGGCTCGTCCATCTGCTGGAAGAACACCGGCGGGTTCAGGCGGCGTGGGTCGTACAGGTCGTGCACGCGCGGACGCGGGTCGTCGACATAGCCGAGCGCGGCCCGCCAGAACGCCTTGACCGTCTCGACGTCGAGCGCGTCGATGCCGACCTGGAAGTCGCGGACCGCGCGCGGGTCAGCGACCAGTCCGAGGTCGCGCGCCGCCGACTGTACGGCCCGGGCCAGGTCGACGAACCCCGCGGCTTCGTGCTGGTCCTTGCCCCCATCGACGGTCACCCCCGAGTAGCGCAGGTCGAGCATCAGTGGCAGGCCGGCGTCGTCGGCCAGCCCCGCGACCGCCTCGAGCAGCTCCACGCCCTGCAGGAATGAGCCTGTGGGGTAGTGGACCGCTGCGGTCAGCATCACCCGCCAGTCACCGGCGCCGGGATCGTCGAAGGTCCCATGCTCGGCGGCGAGCGGAAACACGTCGGCCTCGTTGCCCTCAGTATCGGCGAGGGTTCGCCACCACTGGTTCTCGTACGTGATCCGTCCGCCGGCGGACTGCAGCGCAGTCGTCGTCTCGGACACCAGCTCCCATGGCGTACCCGCGTCGAGGTGAATGCGGTTGCGCAATGGCCGTGGTGCATCCATCTCCTGGAACCAGAGCCGCGGTTGCCTGCCCAGCGGGTCAGCGAGCCGGTCATCGGCGACCCGGTCGAAACGGAAGGCGGCCTGCCAGAACGGCGCGAGCGCCGGCGCATCTGTCGTGTCGATCGCGATCTGCATGCGCTGCACCGCGGCCGGGTCCGGGCGCATGCCGAGGTCAGCCGCCGCGGCCGAGATCTCCCGGGCGAGGGAGACGTCGCGTTCGGTGAGCTGGGCCACGTCGTGGCTGAACAGCCGAAGGTGGACGCCCGCCGCACGTACGTCGATGTCGGGATGGTGCCCGGCGGCCTCCGCGAGCTCAGCGACCCGCCGCACGAGCACGGCACCATCGCGGTGCGAACGGGTGGCGAACCACGTGTCGGCGCCCGCGTTCAGGGCCCGCCAACCTTCTGTGCCGCCGGCTTCCTCGAACTGCTGAGGGGTCAGAGTCGTCATGACTCATCGTGCCACCGCGCCCCCCGTTCCTAGAACCCGCCAATCAGCAGGCTCACACGCCAGGCGGCCACTGGAACGGCCCCGGGCGCCCTGTACCGCTCTCCTCGATCAGGCACACCCAATGCCACGCTCCGATTCGCCTCGCTGAGGCGGGGACACATGTTCTCCGCTCCCCGTCCAGCTGGGACGATGGCGGCGATAGCGTGGCGACGTGGGGTCAATGGACTGCAGCGCCGAGGATCGCGAAGCCGGCCTCGACGAGGGCGTACGACTGGTCGCTCGCGTCATCGCGCGCGGGTCCGACAGCCACGGCGCGTGGTTGGTGCTCGCCGACCCCGAGGGGAACGCGTTCTGTGTCTAGACGAGGCACGCTCGAACTGAGCTCGGGGGCCGCCGGCCTCCGGCAAGAAGGCCTGTCAGATTGGCCACTGGTGGAGCGTGCACAACGAGCGGTGCACGAGCGGTTCCGGGACTACAGCTGCTTGTACTGGTGGGAGTCCGCGGCCACGGCGTTCCTCCGTCGTCGCGGCTACTGCGTTCAGTACAACACCGCGCTTCAGCTCCTTCTCGAGAAGCTGGACATCAACAGCTGCCTCGTCCACGCCTACCGCGTGCGACTGGCGAACGACCCCAGTTGGCGGATGGGTCATGTCTGGCTCAAGGTGACCATCGATGGCCACACCCGCGACGTCTGCGCGGGATCGGCCTCACTCGATGGCGTCTCGTCGCGGTTCACGCCCACCACTCCGGTGCGCGGCTTCGGTCCGGCAATGAGATCCCTGACCAACCTGGGCACCGCAGGGGCAGTCCTGGCTGCTCGGGTCGGCGCCACCATCGGCCGGAAGCCACAGCCCCGGTGGCTGCACCACCCGCTGGACAGCTGACAGGACGACTCAGCGAAACCCAGCCCCGCGCGACGACCCGGTGACGACGGCCACGCGCCCCGCCAGCATGTCCCGGCGTGCATCCACGAGTCACTTGTACGCCCCCCGTGGGCGGCCAGCAAGGTCCACCCGGGTGCAGCATCGGCTGACTTGATGGACCAGGCGGGAGGCCCGTGATGTACTCCGACCGTGGTGATGCCTCAGGATCTCCTTTCTGATCTGGCCGCGATCGAGGGCCCTATCGCGAATGTCCGCAATGCGGTCGACCGGGTGATCGACCCTAACGGCGACGGCATGCGGGTTGGAGAAGCTCAGACTGGAGTCGAAGAGGCGACAGAGGCCTGGCTCGTAGTAACGGAGCAGCTCGAGGCCCGGCTCTTGCAGCACGCCCGAGTAGACCCGAGCGAGCAGGCGGCGATCGGTGCTCGGCTGGGGGCGATGGCAATGCTCCACACCGCCGTGGCGTGTGACGTCGCGTTGCTCGGCTCACTGGACCGGATGGACGAGAGCGCTCTCGTCGGACCTGCATTCGATCCACGGCTGGCCGAGTCTGCCGGGGTAGTTCACGAGGCGGCCTTTGGCGAGGGCCGGCTGGTCGAGGCGTTGAGCATGGTGGATGACGAGGAGCCCATAGCCTTCAGCGAGTCCGAGCCGTTCGGGGACGAAGACGTGGACGAGGTTGTCAAGGACCTTGTCAAGAGGGCTGGCAGGTGTGCCACGGCAGTACTGGGCGGTCTCGCCGGCGGACTGGCTGATCTGGCGTTCAGCCGGCTTGCGCCGTCACTCCGGATCGCCGCAGACATGACCCCGAAGGAGCTGCGCGCCGCGGTGCAGGGCCTCGGTGGCCGCATCACTCACCTGGTCGGTCGACTCCTCACCCGGATCGACGCTCTCTGGGGCGCAGTTCTGGGCGAATACCGACCTGCGGTCGACGAGATTCTGGCAGGCGTGAACCCAACCTCGCTTGTCCAAGAGACTCTCGCCGGCAAGGTGGTTGGACGGCTCATGAAGGTCTCGAACGTTAGGGCCGCTGCTGCTGAGGCTCTGTGGGGAGCTCCCGATCGATCGGCTCGTCTCCGTCGGATCCGCGGCTTGACCAAGAAGAACAGCCGTTGGGTGGGGCCAGTTCGGGTGCTGGCGCGAGGGATTCCACACCTCTGGCCTGTAGTAGTCGGACCCCTTCCGGCTGCCCCCGTGGCTGCTCTCGGCCTGCTGGCATGGACCTTCCTCGTCACGGGCGACCAGTTGGACGCCGCCGGCCCATACCCACACCTGTGGACGGGCGTAGTCGGGTATGCGAAAGGACGTACCTGATCAGGGACTCCGAGAGTAGGAGGCTGCATCGCCTGCATCCGGCTGGCGTAGGAATCTCTACCTGCTCTCAGCTCCGTCGATCCTCTCGCTGTCCGGACTCTGCTCGGCTGGGACCGTAGGATCCGGCGAATGGGGTGGGAGTCACTCAGGCAGTGGGGTGGCGACGCGGCGCGCATCGAACCGCTCGCCGGGGGAACAGCGAACGACATCTGGAGCGTGCGCGTCCACGGGCGCCTCGCGGTGGGTCGTCTCGGGACCAGGAGCGACGCCGATCTGGCGTGGGAGACCAAGCTCCTCCAGCACCTCGACCGGGAAGGACTGACCGTCCCTGTGCCGATCCCGACCACGGACGGGCGACTGTTCGCCGACGGCATGGTGGTGATGACCTTCATGGAGGGCGGACCGCCCCAGACGCCGGCCGACTGGCGCCGTGTGGCGGGCGCGCTCCGCGAGCTGCACCGGTTGACGAAGGGCTGGCCGCAGCGCACGGGCTGGCGATCGTCGACCGACCTGCTGGAGGCGCGGACCGGGACGAAGATCGACCTCGGCGCAATGCCGCCCGAAGCCGTTGCTCGGTGCCGGGCGGCGTGGGCACGGCTCGCCGGACACCCGACGTGCGTCGTGCACGGCAACCCCAACAACCCGGGCAACGTACGCGTGACTGCGAGCCAGGTTGCCCTGATCGACTGGGATGAGGCCCACGTGGATGTCCCCGACCTGGACCTCGTGCTGCCCCACAACGCTGCGGACCTCGACTTCGGCGCTCTTGACATCGCGGCCCAGGCGTCGGCCGCGTGGGAAGCGGCCGTCTGCTGGGACGACGAGTACGCCGTCTCGCGGCTCGCCGAAGTTCGCCAGGTCTGACCACGCGGATCGACGCGGTGCGTGGCAGACCAAATCCCGTAACGGGAGGGGTTTCGCGGCCGGTCCATTCCGGTCGCTCGGTGGGATGATCGAGGTGGGATGTCCTGGACTGACCACCATGCGTTGGACCCCGCAAGCCCGACGGCGCCGAGCGTCCCGTCACCTGCTCGTATCGAGCGAAGGAGAGGCTGCGATGAGGAAGATGCTGAGGCTCCTACTGGGACTCCTGATTGTGTTGGCCGTCGGTCTGACGACGGCCCCCACGGCACAAGCCGCGACCACCCCTTACTGCGGCATCCGTTGGGGGTCGCTGGCCAAGAGCGGTGTCGGTCCGTCCTACCCGTCCGCCAGCGACTGGGTCTACAACGTCCGCACCGGCCGGCACACCTGCTACGACCGGCTCGTCATCGACGTGTCGGGCCGGGTCAGCGCCTACCACGTGCAGTACGTCTCTCAGATCACAACGGAGGGCCGCGGCCTGCCCGTGCCGACCCGCGGTGGGGCCGCCCTGCAGATCAGCGTCATGAACCCGGGGTACGACCCGAACACCGGCACGCAGACCTACGTGTACGCCAACCCCAACGAGCTGACCAACGTGACGGGCTACCGGACGTTCCGCCAGGTCGTGTGGGCAGGGACGTTCGAGGGCTACAGCGGTGTCGGGATCGGAGTTCGCGCCCGCCTGCCCTTCCGTGTGTTCGTCCTGACCGGCCCGGGCAGCAGCAGTCGCCTTGTCGTCGATGTGGCGCACCGGTGGTGAGGCCGGACTGAGTGACGCGGAGGCCACCGCAGTATGACTCTGCCCCATCCAGATCGGCGCTAGTCCGCCGCGGAACGCACGTCCGTGACGTCGACGACCGCGGCGGACAGTGCCGCCACAAGGGCATTCGCGTCGACCACGACGTGGGTGTGCGGGGCCCCCGAGCCGAGGGCGACCGTACGGCCGAGCATCGACGCGTCAGCGACGACGGGCCAGACATGGCTGGAGCCGAGGGGCGTGATCGTGCCCCGCACGTACCCGGTGACGGCGTGCGCCGTGGCCGGATCCGGCAGTGAGAGTCTCTTCGTGCCGAGATGCGCGCGGAGCTTCGGCCAGGAGATGGCACGGTCACCCGGCACGAGGACGAACACGTACGACTCGTCGCTGATCCTCACCACGATCGTCTTCACGATGTCGGCCGGGCTGATCCCGCGTTGGGCCGCGGCCTCCTCCAGGGACGAGACGGGCTCGTACTCGACGACGCGGTAGTCGACGCCGAGAGAGGTCAGGACGGACGCGGCGGGCGGCTCAGCTGTCATCCCCAGAACGCTAGTCGAACGCCTGCTGCATCTTGTGGCCTGGAACGGCGCCGACGATGCTGAGACCCACAGAGGAAGGGGCGTTGCCATGACCGATCACACGTACGGGGTCAGCGAGGTCGTCGGGACGTCGACCGAGTCGATCGACGATGCGATCCGGAGCGCGGTCGACCGGGCCAACAAGACCGTACGTCACCTCGACTGGTTCGAAGTGGTGAACGTCCGGGGACACGTGCAGGACGGTCAGGTGGCCCACTTCCAGGTGACCATCAAGCTCGGCTTCCGGCTCGACCCGGCAGGTAGTGACACAGATCCCACCGAGTCTTCCGTACGGGACGTGGGCGACGCATAACCTCCGAGAGATACGCGGGAGAGAAACGGACCATGAACGCTTCTTGTGAACACCTCGACCAGGTCCGAGAGGTCACACCGTCGGCTGACGGTTGCGAGGATTGCCTGCGCATCGGCGCCCAGTGGGTCCACTTGAGGCTCTGCCTGGTCTGTGGTCACGTGGGCTGCTGCGACAGCTCGCCCAACCGCCATGCCACCGCGCATTGGCACGCGACGCAGCATCCGATCATCCAGTCGTTCCAGCCCGGGGAGGACTGGTGGTGGTGCTACCCCGACGAGCTGTTCTTCGAGACCCCACCGACCTCGTCGCACAGCTGACCCTGCCGTGACGAACCCGGCCTGAGTGGCCCTGAGCTGTTGCCAAGTGGCTGAGCTGGGACGTCACTCAGCCTGCAGGAGATCGGGACCGGTGTGGTTGGCTGGGGCAATGAAGGCACTGCAGTACGACAGCTTCGGAGGCCTCGGCCAGCTGAGGGTGGGCGAGCTTCCTGACCCGCACATCGGCCCCGACACCCTGCTGGTGACGGTGGTGGCTGCCAGCATCAACCCGGTGGACTACAAGGTGCGCGAGGGCTACCTCACAGGCCTCATCGACGCTGTGTTCCCCGTCGTCCCCGGCTGGGACGTCGCTGGCGTCGTCGTACGTCCCGGGCTCGACACTCCGGAGTTTGCCGTGGGCGACGAGGTGCTGGCCTACGCACGTACCGACGTCGTCCACGGCGGGACCCTCGCCGAGCTCGTGGCGGTGCCGGTACGGACCGCAGCCCACAAGCCGGCGTCCGTGAGCTTCGAGGACGCCGCCGCGTTGCCGCTCGCGGGTCTGACCGCCTTGCAGAGCGTTCGCCGCTCGGGCCTGAAGGCAGGGGATGCCGTACTCGTGCATGCCGCTGCCGGCGGCGTCGGCTCGTTCGCCACCCAGCTGGCCGTGCTGTCCGGTGCCCGGGTGGTCGGGACGGCCGGCCCGGCGAACCACGACTACCTTCGAGGCCTCGGCGCCGAGCCGGTGCCGTACGGCGAAGGCCTGGTGGCGGCCGCGAAGGCGCTCGTTCCCGACGGGTTCGACGTGGTGCTCGACTACGTCGGTGGCGCCGCGATGGACGCCACCCGCGACCTGGTGAAGCCAGGCGGCTCCGTGATCTCGATCACCGACGGCCGCGCGGCGTCGGAGTTCGGCGGCCAGGCGATCTGGGTACGTCCCAGCAGTGAGGACCTCGCCGAGCTCGTCGGTCTGGTCGCTGAGGGCAAACTGACGGTGAACGTGGCCGAGGTCTTCGATCTCGACCACGCCGTCGACGCCTATCGCCTGCTCGAAGCGGGCCACACCCGCGGCAAGATCGTTGTGAAGATCTAGACCTACCCCAGGATCACCTTCCGGTCGTGCGCCTGAAGCCGGCCGAGCAGATGGGTCCGGGAGAGCTGCACGGGGCCGCAGTCACACCAGGCGGGGATCTCATCGCCGACCCCGCGGCCGGCCTGGAGCAGGTCGAGCCGATCAGGGCGGGGGGCCGCGTGGTGCCCGGTGTCGATGAAGTCCTTCGACCCGTGAGCGTGCGGTCCGGGATGGGTGAGGATCACCGGTCCGATCCCCGTGTCATAGACCGCAGCGACGTGGTGGGATCGCCGACACTGAACGCTCATCCGCTCGGACTCCGCCCTGGCGGGTCCGAGGTCGTCCAGCGCCTGTTGGGCCTGACGTTGCCTGGTTTCGGTAGCTGTCAGCCTCGTGGTCATTGAAGTCTCAGCCCTCCTTGTCGGCTCCTGCCATCAGAATCAGCTGCCCCGGCACCTTCACGATACGTCGGGACGGGGGACGCCCGACACCCTTGGGGCGGCCGACCAACACGCCCAACCCGTGCCGCTTCACTCGCCTCCGGCTACTGCCGGCCCGCACGTACGGGTGTCTACTGGTTCGGGGAGGAGCGACCATGTTCCGGGACCGAGAAGAAGCGGCCGGGCTGCTGGCCCAGCGACTCGCCACGTACAAGGGGCAGCACCCGCTCGTGCTGGCCATCCCGCGCGGGGCCGTCGTCATGGCGAAGATCATCGCCGAGGAGCTGGGAGGCGACTTCGACGTCGTGCTCGTCCGCAAGCTGGGGGCGCCGTACGATCCGGAACTGGCGGTCGGCTCCGTGGACGAGAGCGGCAGGACGTACCTCTCTCCCTTCGCGGCGAGGGCCGGAGCGGACGACGCCTACATCGCCAAGGAGCGGGCCGTCCAGCTGGGCATCCTCAGGCAGCGCCGGCACCAGTACACGCCGATCCGGCCGCCGATCGAACCCGCGGGGCGGGTCGTGATCATCGTCGACGACGGGCTGGCGACGGGCGCGACGATGATCTCGGCCCTCCACGCGCTCCGCATGCTGCACCCGACCAAGCTCGTGTGTGCCGTGCCGGTCTCGCCGCGGGACACTCTGGAGCTCGTACGCCAGCACGCGGACGATGTCGTCTGCCTCGACACCCCGGTGTCGTTCCAGGCCGTCGGCCTCTTCTACCAGCGGTTCCCGCAGGTGCCCGACTCCGAGGTGATCGAGCTGCTGCGGCGACCACCGGAAGGTACGGCACCGGCGCCGTGACCGAGCCGTACGTGCCGCGGGAGTCCGTACAGGCCTGCCTCACGATGTCGGGGGAGGGCTAACGAACCACCGACGGGGACCACGCCTGCGGGATCAGGAGCGTCGCCGGACCCGAGCCGTCGACCGGCACCTGCCAGACGTCGTCCGTGCCCGCGTCGGCGCCGGTACGGGGAATGCCGTAGGTCACATGGCCGTTGTCGAGCCATTCGACCTGGTCGTCCACGCTTCGCGTCTCGGCGAGCGGAGCGACGGCACCGGATGCCAGGTCGTACCGCACGAGCCGCCACCGCCCGGACGGCAGGTCGCCTCGCTGCTTGTAGACGAGGTGCTGGCCGTCGGGAGACAAGGACGGGCACTCGGCGTCCTCGTGGAGGGTGGTGACGACGCGCTGGGAGAGGCTCCCCTTGACGAGCCAGGTGTGCTGGGACCACCGCACCGTCGCGTAGAAGGTGTCGTCGTCAGCGGCGAAGGTGACCCCCCAGTAGTTGCGGTCGAGCGGCACGACCCGCTCCCCCGCCTGGATGAGCGTGAAGCTCTCGAGGCTGCCGTAGCTGGCCCCGCCGATCCTCGTCACCACCGTCTGCGTGGAGAACGAGGTGGCCGCGTACGAGTCACCCGAGATGAAGCTGGTCGTCGCAGCCAGGGTGCCGTCCCGTGACAGGCGCGCGCGGCTGGGAACACCGGTCAGCGGCAGGCTCTGTTCACTGGTGAAGGCGGAGTCGAGCACATGCGCGGAATCTGCTGTCACGACACCGGCTGATGTCGAGACGCAGAGGTAGCGCTGGTCGGTGGCGTAGACCCGGTCGCAGCTCACGGGCGTCATGGCGCGTGGACCGGAGGCGTCGGCGAGCGAGACCACCGCGACCTGGCCGTAGCCGCTTCTCTTGTTCTCGCTGCGGAAGACGATGTGCGGGCTCCTGATGATGTCCTCGAGGCTGGTCTGGGCCGCCGGAGAGATTCCCGCCCGCTCAGCGGTCTGGCGGGCGCGGGAGATGACGATGTACGTGCCGGCGCCACCGATGACCAGGACGCAGACCAGGACGAGTACGAGAGCTCGGGTGCGGGGGATGTGCATGGTCACAGACCCGCTGCAGAGGCGGTGGCCGGAGCGTGAGGCCGGTCGACCCCTCGCAACAGCAGCGCCGCGACGGGTATGGCGACCACCAGACATGCCGTCATGACCACCAATGCCTCCACCCGGCCCAGTCGGGTCCACATCAGCCCGAACACGAGCGACGAGACGAAGCGGCTCGCAGCGACCACCGTCTGGGCGGTCGCGATGCCGCTGGCGCGCACGGAGGAGGCGGAGATGCGTGCGGCTAGCGCAGCCAGCACCCCGTCGGTCGCGGCGTAGTAGGCCCCGAGCAGAAGCAGGCACGCCACCGATGCTGCCGGACCGGAGAGCGGACCCCCTGCGAACACGTACGAGAAGGCGAGTGCCACGTACCCACCGATGTACACGGGCGTTCTGCCGATGCGGTCAGCGAGCCGGCCGAACGGTACGGCCAGGAGGAGGTAGGCGAAGTTCGTTCCGACGTACAGCAGCGGGAAGTACGTCGTTGCCAGCGAGTCCCGCGCTGTGAGCTCCAGATAGAGGAAGCCGTCGCCGACGGTCAGCAGGCCGAGGATTCCCGCGGCCTTGAGCACCCGTCCGAGCTGCGGGGTCCGGAGAAGCCGGAGGGACACGCGGCCGGGGGTCGCGGGGGACCCGGGTGTCGCGGCAGGACCTGAGCGCCGCCCAGGCCGGAGGTCGGGCACCAGGAGCAACAGCACTGCGAGTCCGACGAGGGCCATTGCAAGGGAGGCGACGAA
>JACRAA010000265.1 GCA_016213595.1 Actinomycetota bacterium
ACACCGCGGCCGCATCACGGTCCAGCACCTCGTCGCGGTCGTCGCCGCGAAGGTGCTCGACGCGTCCGCCGTCCCGCCCGTGCTCGACGCCGACTCGGTCGTCGATCTCACCGACCGCGTGGTCGACGAGTCCCTCGAGTGGCAGGCGCCGGACGGCGACTGGAAGCTCTTCACGTACTGGATGCACGGCACCGGACAGACGGCCAACCCGTCGTCATCGGTGAACTACACGGTCAGCTACATCGACCGGCACGGCGTCGACGCCGTCATCGACTACTGGGGCTCGGTCGTCCTGACGCCCGAGCTGCGGGCGCAGATCGCGAAGAACCCCCGCACCCAGATGTACATGGACTCGCTCGAGCTCTCGATGTACGGCGCCGGCGGGCTGTTCTGGGGCCACACCTTCCCGGAGGAGTTCAAGGCCAGGAGGGGGTACGACCTCGCGCCGTGGCTGCCGTTCCTGACGCGCTCGATCTTCATGTTCACCGTCACGACGCAGTACCACTACGCCGCGCAGGACGCCTGGAGCACGCAGGTGGAGAAGGTCCGCCACGACTACGTACGGACCCTTACCGACCTGTACATCGAGAACATGCTGCGGCCCTTCGCGGAGTTCCTGCACGGGGTGGGCGTCACCTTGCGCTCGGAGATCAGCTACGGCCTGCCGTTCGAGCTGACCCGGCCGGGGCCCGAGGTCGACGGCATCGAGACCGAGTCGCTCGAGTTCGGGTCGCAGATCGACGCGTACCGGCTCCTTGCCGGGCCCGCGCACCTGTTCGACAAGCCGTACTCGTCGGAGACGGGCGCCACAACCCGCAACCACGTGCTCGACCACCGCTTCTACGACCAGATCATCGCCACCCAGTTCGCGGCCGGCGTGACCAAGACGGTGCTCCACGGGTGGGCCAGCCCGGTGGGCGCGGAGGGCGCGACCGAGTGGCCGGGCCACGAGGGCATGTGGCCCATGTTCTCGGAGCGGTTCGACACCCGCCAGCCCGCCGCCGAGTTCTACCCGCTGTGGACCCGCGCCGTCGCACGTCAGCAGCTCCTGCTGCGGCGGGGACGACCCCGGATCGACGTCGCCATCCTGCGTACCGACCACTTCGTCGAGAACATGATCGGCGTCACGCTGATGGACGCGGACGGCAACCGGATCCCCGACGAGGACGCCATCGGGCGGATGTGGATGCGCAACCGTGAGAACCAGTGGTGGCAGGACCTCGGCATGCAGGACGCCGGCTGGACGTACGACTACTTCGACGCCGAGCTGCTGCTCCACCCCGACGTCGTGTTCGGCGACGGCGTGCTGCAGCCGCAGGGCCCCGGCTACCAGGCCGTCATCGTCTACCAGGAGTCCCTCGACCCCGACGCCGCCCTGCGGCTGCTCGAGCTTGCCCGAGCCGGCCTCAAGGTGCTGCTCGTGCACGGCGCGCGGGAGCTGAAGTGGCTCGCGGAGGGCCTGCACACGGTGCACGAGAAGGCCGCGGCGCGTACGCCCGGTCTGGACGGACGCGACGCCGAGCTGGCCTTGACGATCGCGTCGCTGCTCGCAGAGCCGAGCGTCAACGAGATCTCCGACCCGGCCCAGACCGTGTCCGCGTTGCGCGCGCTCGGGGTCGTCGGTCGCTCGGAGTTCCTCGAGGACAACCAGAGCGTCTTCACCGTGCTCCGCGACGACGGCGACCTGCAGCACCTGTTCCTCTACAACTTCCTGTACGAGACGGGCTCCCCGTCACAGGTACGGGTCGCGCTCGAGCAGGGAGGGGCGGTGCACCGTGTGGACCAGTGGCGGGGCACGCTCAGCCCGTACGCGGCCGAGCTCGGCGACGACGGACGGCTGGTGGTGGTCGTGACGCTCCACCCGGGACAGGTCGCCTACTTCACGGTCGACCGCAGTGCGCCGGTCGGTGGCGTCCCAGCGTCGGAGTCAGTCGTCACCACGCTCGACGACTGGCAGGTCTCGGTCGAGAGCTGGGACGCCGGCGAGCTCGAGGTCATCACGGAGGACCGCGGCCTCGGGTACGTCACGCGCGAGGTGCGGCCCCACACGGCCGTCACCACGATCGCCAGCAGTGAGCGCTCGCTCACGCCCTGGCTCAGCCTCCCCGAGGTCGGTCCCGAGGTGTCCGGCGTCGGCGACTACCTGACCCATGTCACCGTCTCCGACGACACCCTGAGCTCCGGGGCCAGGATGCTGCTCGACCTCGGCTCCACGGCTGGGGGGCTCGGCTCGGTGAGCGTCAACGGCGGGGAATCATGTGGGTTCGACACCTCGCGTCCCCGGGTCGACGTGACCGACGACCTGCGCCCCGGCGACAACGAGATCCACGTCCGTACAGCCAGCTCTCTCAACAACCGGCTGCTGGCCCGCGGGTACTACGACTCCATCCCCGACATCGTCGCCATGCAGGTGGGCGCCGCCGGCGTCACGCAGAAGACCATGCCGCATCCGTACGGACTCCTGGGCCCTGTACGCCTGGTGCAGGTGAGCTGACGGGTCGGGCTTCAGCGAAGCCTGATGAGGAGCCGCAGGGTTGACGGGCTGCGGAACGGGACCAAGAGGCGAGGCCCACGGACACGGTCAGTGCCTGCGAGGAAGGTG
>JACRAA010000266.1 GCA_016213595.1 Actinomycetota bacterium
CGACCGGCGCGCCGCCGCCGTCCGGGGTGTAGGTAATGGTCACCGTGCCCGGGCCGGGGACAACGAAGTCCGTCGCCTTGTACTGGTCGCCATGGGCGTGGCGGCCGATGACGATCGGCTTCGTCCAGCCCGGGACGAGCCGCGGGATGTTCTTGCAGACGATTGGCTCGCGGAAGACGACGCCGCCGAGGATGTTGCGGATCGTCCCGTTCGGCGACTTCCACATCTCCTTGAGCCCGAACTCCTCCACCCGCGCCTCGTCAGGGGTGATGGTGGCGCACTTCACGCCGACGCCGTGCTTCTTGATCGCGTTCGCCGAGTCGACCGTCACCTGGTCGTTCGTCGCGTCGCGGTTCTCGATGCCGAGGTCGTAGTACTCCAGGTCGACGTCGAGGTACGCACGGATCAGGCGGTCCTTGATGAACTGCCAGATGATCCGGGTCATCTCGTCGCCGTCGAGCTCGACGACCGTACCTTGCACCTTGATCTTGCTCATCGGTTCTCCTCGCGCGGCCAAGAAACTGTTTGACGTCAAACTACCTCAGGTGGTCGACGCACGCACACCGGCCGGCCAGCCGGTTCCGTGCTCACCTGGCTATCGTTCCCTACTTCCCGGATGTACGGAACCGTACGCGCTGCCCCGGCCTGAGCTGGGCGAGCAGGTCGCACGCCTGGTCCGTGAGGACGCCGACGACCGGGTAGCCGCCCGTCGTCGGATGGTCGGGGCCGAAGATCACCGGCCGCCCGTCCGGCGGCAGCTGGATCGCGCCGCGGACGACCCCCTCGCTCGCGAGCTCACCCGCGTGGGCGCGTGACCATGCGTCGCCCAGGAGTCGTACTCCGACACGGTTGGAGTCAGGGGCGACCGTCCAGTCCCCGGGAAGCTGGGGGTCAGCAAGCCAGTCCGAGCGCGGGCCGGGCAGGACGTCGAGCGTCACGAGCCCGTCGGGGGGCGGCGTGAGGGGCGCGACCACAACGGTCGTGGCGTCCGCGGGCCGGCCGAGGGGGAGGACGTCGCCGGCGGCGAGCGGCGGGGGGCCGAGGGTCGAGAGGGTGTCCGTCGCCCTCGACCCGAGCACGGGACGAACCAGGACTCCCCCGGCGAGGGACAGGTAGGTCCGGATGCCTCGGCTGCACTGGCCCACCCGGAGCTCCTCGCCGGCGAGTAGCGGGAACGGCTCCCCGTACCCGACCGGCCGGCCCGCAACCCTCGCCTGGACGAGCCCTCCGGTCAGCACGGCTCGGGTCGAGGCCCTCGCCCGGACCACCAGCCCGCCGAGCAGCACCTCGAGGGCGGCCGCCCCTTCAGGGTTGCCGAGGAGCCGCCCGCCCGTCTCGTACGCGCGCACGTCGAAGGCCCCCGAGGCGCTCACGCCGATCGCGGCGTACCCCGGCCGGCCCCGGTCCTGCACCAGCGTGAGCGCCCCGGGCGTCACGACGACCAGCTCAGCCATGCCGGTCGCGACGTGGTCAGCCATCGTGGGCGACGAACTGTACGGTCGTGCCCGGCTGGAGCAGCGCCGGCGGTTCCCGGTCGGGGTCGAAGAGGACGAGGTCGGTGCGGCCGATGAGCTGCCAGCCACCGGGCGACGACCGCGGGTAGACGCCGGAGTAGCGCCCGGCCAAGCCCACGGAGCCGGTAGGGACGGTCGCCCGCGGCTCAGGGCGGCGTGGGACCTCGAGCCGCGGGTCGCCGCCCACGAGGTACGCGAAGCCGGGGGCGAAGCCTCCGAACGCGACGCGCCACGGGGTTCCGGTGTGGGCGGCGACGAGGCCGGCAACGCTCAGCCCCGTGTGTGCGGCGACGTCGTCGAGGTCGGGCCCGTCATAGACGACGGGGACCACGAGAGTCTGTGCGGCACGGCTCGAGGGGGTTTTGGCCGTCTGGATCGCGTTGTCGTCCCCCCGGGGAGCGGCCAGCCCATCTGGACGGCCGAAACCCGCCATACCCGGCAGCAGCTGTCGTACAGCCTGCAGGTCACCGGCCTTCGCCACCGTCACCAGCAGAGTCCGCTCGCCCGGGACGACGTCCTCGACCCCGGCCAGCCTCCGTACCGCGTCGACCAGCGCCAGGACCTCCTCGAGGGAACCCAGCTCGACCAGTACGGCACGCTCGCCGCTCGGCAGCAGCCTCATGCGAACGGGCTGAGCTCGACGCCCGCGCGCTCCAGCGCCGCACGGACGCGAAGCGCCAGCGCCACCGCACCCGGGGTGTCGGAGTGCAGGCAGATGGAGTCGGCCACCACCCGCACCTCGCTGCCGTCGACGGCGCTCACGCTCCCGCGCGTCGCCATGGCCACGACCCGCTCGGCGACCACGTCGGAGTCCTCGAGGACCGCGCCAGGCTCGCCGCGCGGTACGAGCGTGCCGGCCGGCCGGTACGCGCGGTCGGCGAACACCTCGCACGCGGTCGGCAGGCCCAGGTCCGCAGCAGCGGTCAGGAGCTCCGATCCCGCCGGTCCGAGCACGGCCAGGGGGGCCAGCTCGGCGACGCCGAGAACGAAAGCCCTTGCCAGAGCTGGAGAGCGGGACACGTCGTGGTACAGCGCACCGTGCGGCTTGACGTACGCCAGCCTTGTGCCCGCCGCCCGGCAGCAGGCGTCCAGCGCACCCACCTGGTACAGCGTCAGCGCCGTCAGCTCCTCCGCCGACACGTCCAGGTGCCTGCGACCGAAGCCGACGAGGTCGGGGTACGAGGGGTGGGCACCGATGGTCACGCCTCTGGCGGCAGCGGCCCGGCAGGTACGCAGCATGGTCACCGGGTCACCGGCATGAAACCCGCACGCGACGTTCGCGCTCGTCACGACGTCAAGCAGCCCCTCGTCGTCGCCGGCCGTCCAGGCGCCGTACGACTCCCCCAGGTCTGCGTTGAGGTCCACCTACCAGCCGCCGTCCACCTGCACGTCCGCGCGCTCCTCGGGATGCTGCGCCTCGACGTACGCCGCCTCCTGCGGCATCCAGTTCGTCGACCAGCACTCCCACCGGGCACCGCCCTCGCGCTCGCGGGCCCGCTCGATCCGAACGTCCTCGTCCACGCTCACCCACACGCGTACGTCCCAGGGGACGTCGACGGCCTCGTCGGTGACGTGGATCCCCTCGACGACGACCGGTGCTCGCGTGACGCTGAGCTCCTCCCCGGGCTCCTGGCTCGTCCAGTGCCAGCGGCGGTACGTCGCGGAGCCGTTCGCGCGGACCGGTCCGTACACCTCCTCGATGAACCGTTCGTGCTCCCACAAGGGGCGTCCTGGACGGGACATGTCGTCGCCGTGGACGACGTCGCCGCCGAGCGCGGCCGCGAGCCGGTCGGCGAAGGTCGTCTTGCCGGCACAGCTCAGGCCGTCGACCCCGACGAACGCGGGCCGGTCGGCCGGCACCCGCTCGGCGAGAAGCGCGCGGATCGTCTCGATCGGATCGGTCATGGCGCCATTATCGGCGACAGCGCCAGCCGGAGCCTGCACGACCGGACGGCAGAACGACGGGCGCGGACACTGCGACGAGAGCCGCAGCCCTCAGAACCTGGTGACCGGCGCCCCCCAGGCCGCGAGCACCTGCGGACGGACGAGCGATGCGAGGTACAGCGAGCCGGTGACGAGAAGGTCGGCCTCGGGCCGGGCGAGGAGCCGTTCCAGGGCCTCCGTCGGACTCGGCACGACCTCGGCGGCGATGCCCAGGGCTCGCGCCTGCTCGGCCACGACCTCCGCCGGGAACGAGCGCTTGACCTTGTCACCGTCGCCGACCTCGTACTGCGGCACGATGAGGTACGAAACCGCCGGGGCAAGCACCGACAGCGTCGTGGCGAGCTTCGTGTCGGGCGCCTGCAGCAGCGTGCCCATGGCCGCCGCCCCGACGACCCCGTCATCGCGGAGGGCATCCACGAGGGCGCTCATCTTCTGCGGGTTGTGGGCTCCGTCGAGCACCAGTCTGCGTCCGTCCCGCCGGAACCGCTCGTACCGCCCGGGCGGGGTCTCGGTCACTGCGGCATCGGGGAACGCGAAACCGTCGCGGGAAGCGAGCTGCTCCACCGCCGCCCGTGCGAGTGCCAGGTTGCGCTCCTGGTACGGGGCGCCGGCGGGCGGGACGGCCACGACGACTCGTCCGCCCATCTCCCGGGCACGCTCGCGGACGATGTCGAGGACGACCTCGTCCTGGTCGACGACGACGGCGAGGTTTCCCTCCCCGATGATGCCGGCCTTGTGCGCGGCGATCGAGTGGACGGAGTCGCCGAGGAGCTGGGTGTGGTCGAGACCGATGGCCGAGACGACGCACAGCTTGTCGGGCGACTGGAGAGCGTTCGTCGCGTCCCGCATGCCCCCGATCCCGACCTCGACCACCGCGTAGTCCACCTGCTCGCGCGCGAACACCCACAACGCCAGCCCCACGCCGAGCTCGAAGTAGGTGAGCTCACTGCCGAGCGCGGCAGCCAGCGGGAGGAACTCGTTGACGTAGGCGACGAACGTCTCCTCCGGCAGGGGGACGCCCGCGACCTGGACGCGCTCGTTCACGGCCACGACGTGCGGTGACACGGTCAGTCCGGTACGGAACCCTGCAGCTTCCAGCAGACCGCGGACGAGGTACGCGGTGGACGTCTTCCCCGACGTACCGGCGACGTGGACGAGGCGGTAGCGGCGCTCAGGGTTGCCGAGGTGGTCCAGGAGAGCGCGCATCGTGTCGACGGAGCTGTGGCCGCGGGTCCTTCGCCCCGAGAAGTGGAGGAGGGCGTCCAGCGCCGAGTCGAGGTCGGTGACCATGAGCCCCTCTCACAACTCGTGACCGTGGACGCGTGGCCCCTGGCGCGGCGCTACCCTACCCCGGTGACCGCGTCCGATCCGCACTGGGTGATCACGCTGCGCTGTACGGACCGGCCCGGCATCGTCCATGCCGTGAGCGGTGCGATCGTCGCGGCGGGCGGCAACATCACGGAGTCGATGCAGTTCTACTCCGCCGACACCGACACCTTCTTCATGCGCGTCCAGGTGGCGCTCGCCGAACGGAGCGACCTCGAGACCGAGCTCGCCGCGGTGCGGACCATGCTCGACGCTCAGATCGAGGTCGACGAGGTCGGGCGCCCCATGCGTACGCTCGTGCTCGTCTCGAAGGCCGGCCACGTCCTCAACGACCTGCTCTTCGCCCACCGCAGCGGGAGCCTGCCCGTCGACATCCCGCTGATCCTCGGCAACCACGACGAGCTCGCGCCCCTGGCGGCCTTCTACGGCATCCCGTTCGAGCATCACGAGGTCACGCCGGCGACGAAGCCGCTCCTCGAGGACCGGATCCGCCGCGCCTGTGAGGAGTACGACATCGAGCTCGTCGTCCTGGCCAGGTACATGCAGATCCTGTCGCCGGAGCTGTGCGCGTACCTCGCGGGCCGCGCCATCAACATCCACCACTCGTTCCTGCCCGGTTTCAAGGGCGCGAACCCGTACCGGCAGGCCCACGCGCGAGGGGTGAAGCTCATCGGCGCCACAGCGCACTTCGTCACCACCGAGCTGGACGAGGGCCCCATCATCGAGCAGAACGTGACCCGGGTCAGCCACTCCCGTACGGTGCCGGAGCTCGTCGAGCTGGGCCAGGACATCGAGTCCCGGACGCTGGTGAGCGCCGTGAAGCTGTTCGCGCAGCACCGGGTGCTCCTCGACGGGCAGCGGACGATCATCTTCGACTGACCCGGCGAGGCTCTCCGACGAAACGACCGCGAGATCCGCCGGAGAGCTCGCGCGTCAGCCAGGGGCCCTGAACGCGAGTCAGCCCACCTCGACGGACTCGTGGAGCGACGAGATGTCCTCGTCGGCCCAGGACACGAGGTTCCAGCCGTGGCCGTCACCCTCGATGACGACGACGTCGGTGTTGTCCAGGCGCCAGTGGCGAGCGTCACCCGCGGTCGTGTTGGCGCAGACGAACGGGATCCACACTCGCAGCGCCGCGCCGTGGCTGACGAGCGCCGCGACCGCCACGCCTGATGCGACGATGTCGGCGATGGCCGCCTCGAAGCGTCCCTGGAACTCGGGCCAGCTCTCCCCGTCGGGGAGCTTGTTCTCGGGGTCGGTGTGCCAGGTGTCGAGGACCGACACGTACGGCACCCAGTCCTCGCTCATGTCGTCCACCCCGGCGAAGATCTCCCGCAGGCCCGGGTGCTGGATGACGGTGAGTCCCTTGGAGGCCGCCAGCGGCTCGGCTGTCTGGCGGGCTCGGGTCAGGTCGGAGCTGTAGACGGCCTCGAGGGGCTCGTCCGCGAGCCGGTCCACGAGCGTCGCCGCCTGCTCCAGGCCGGTGTCGGTGAGCGGAGCGCCGGGGTGGCCGGTGTCCAGGAGGTGGTCGACGTTGGACTGTGTCTGTCCATGACGGATGAGGATGAGCCGCACGGCTCGACGATACGGCACGGTCAAGAGTGGGCCTTCGCCCCTCCCGGACGCGCTCGGAGGGACCTGCGCCCGAGCCTGCGAGGGCGGGTTCGAAGCACCAGAGAGCTCACCGACCCCGGGGGCGCCAGCGGCTCGCGGCGGAGTGCCTGACTGCTAGCGTAAGAAGGTCCCTGCGAGAGGAGTTCACCCATCGTGTCCAAGAGCCCTGTGAAGGTAGCCGTCACCGGCGCCGCCGGTCAGATCTGCTACAGCCTGCTGTTCCGCATCGCGAGCGGAGCGCTGCTGGGCCCCGACCAGCCCGTCGAGCTTCGGCTGCTCGAAATCACCCCGGCCCTCAAGGCCCTCGAAGGCGTCGTGATGGAGCTCGACGACTGCGCCTTCCCGCTGCTGAGCAAGGTGGAGATCGGCGACGACGCCAACACTGTGCTCGACGGCGTCAACGTCGCGCTGCTCGTCGGTGCACGGCCACGGACGGCCGGCATGGAGCGCGGCGACCTGCTCAGCGCGAACGGCGCGATCTTCACCGCACAGGGCAAGGCGCTCAACGACCACGCCGCGGACGACATCCACGTGCTGGTGACCGGCAACCCGGCGAACACGAACGCGCTGATCGCCATGAGCAACGCGCCCGACATCCCCAAGGAGCGCTTCAACGCCCTCACCCGGCTCGACCACAACCGGGCCACGGCTCAGCTCGCCACGAAGCTCGGCGTGCCGGTGACCTCGATCAAGAACATCTCGATCTGGGGCAACCACAGCGCGACCCAGTACCCGGACATCTTCCACGCGGAGGTCGACGGCCGGAACGCGGCCGAGGCTGTGAACGACCAGGCGTGGATCGAGAACGAGTTCATCCCGACCGTCGCGAAGCGCGGCGCGGCCATCATCGCTGCGCGCGGCTCGTCGTCCGCTGCCTCCGCCGCCAACGCGACCGTCGAGCACATGCGCGACTGGCTGCTGGGCACGCCGGCTGACAGCTGGGTGTCCCAGGCCGTTCCGTCCGACGGCTCGTACGGAGTCCCCGAGGGCATCATCTCGTCGTTCCCCGTGCGGACGAAGAACGGTGCGTACGAGATCGTGCAGGGGCTGGAGATCGACTCGTTCTCCCGCTCAAAGATCGACGCTTCGGTCGCCGAGCTCCTCGACGAGAAGAACGCCGTCACCGAGCTCCGCCTCATCTGAGCTCCAGGCAACAGCGAAGGCCCGGCCAGGTGCCGGGCCTTCGCCATGTCAGGGGACGGGGACCTTGGTGGCCGCGGGGACCCAGAACGCGAGCACCATGATGCCCACGCCCATGAGCAGCATCGCCGCTGTGTCGAGCCAGCGGGCGCGTACGACAAGAAGACCGGCCTTGTCGCCGAGCCAACCCCTCAGCACGGCTCCGACCAGGAGCGCCAGGCCCATGATCGCGCTGCCCCGGCGCCAGTGGCCGGTCGGCATCATCGCGTAGGCGGCTCCGACGGCGAAGATCGCCACCGTGACGAACCATGCCCACTGCCGACGCACCATGCCGAGCAGCCCTCGGCGCTCGGTCAGCGGTGAACGGTTGCCAGTCACGTCAGTGGGCGAAGTGCCTTGTGCCGGTGAAGTACAACGCCACACCGGCCTCGGCGCAGGCAGCGATCGTCTCGTCGTCGTGGATGGAGCCGCCCGGTTCGACGATGGCCTTCACGCCGGCCGCGATGAGGATGCCGGGTCCGTCGGCGAACGGGAAGAACGCGTCGGACGCGGCGACGGCACCGGCTGCCCGGTCACCGGCACGGTCGACGGCGAGCTTGCACGAGTCCACGCGGTTGACCTGGCCCATGCCGACGCCCACCGACGCGCCACCGGCGGCGAGGAGGATGGCGTTCGACTTCACGGCCCGGCACGCGCGCCAGGCGAACGCGAGGTCGGCGAGCGTCGCCTCGTCGACGGGGTCACCGGCGATCAGCCGCCAGGTCTGGGGCTCGTCGCCGGGCGCGTCGATCCGGTCCGACGCCTGGAGCAGGGCCCCCCCGCTCACAGGCCGCAGCTCCACGCCGCCGCCCGGGTACGCGTCGGCGACGAGCAGCCTCAGGTTCTTCTTCTTGCGCAGCACCTTGACCGCGTCGGCGTCGAACGAGGGCGCGATCACGACCTCGGTGAACACGGGGGCGACCTGCTCGGCCATCTCCTTGGTCACCGGCCGGTTCGTGGCGATGACGCCGCCGTACGCGGAGACCGGGTCACACGCGTGGGCCTTGCGATGGGCCTCGGCGATGTCGGCCCCGACGGCGATGCCGCACGGGTTCGCGTGCTTGATGATCGCGACGGCCGGCTCGTCGAAGTCGTACGCGGCGCGGTAGGCAGCGTCACCGTCCGTGTAGTTGTTGTACGACATCTCCTTGCCGTGGAGCTGCGTCGCCTGCGCGAGCCCCCGGCCGTCGACGCTCCTGTACAGCGCCGCAGGCTGGTGCGAGTTCTCGCCGTAGCGAAGCGCGCCGGCCTTGCGCCAGGAGCCGCCGACCCAGGAGGGGAAGCCGTCGCCGCCGGAGGTGTCGACGAGGACGTTGCTCATCCAGCTCGCGACCGCGATGTCGTAGGTGGCGGTGTGCTGGAACGCGACGGCCGCGAGGGCCTGCCGCTGGGCCAGGCTGTACCCCCCGGCCGCGAGCGCCTCGTACAGCCCGTCGTACTGGTCCGGCGAGGTCACGATGGCGACTGACGGGTGGTTCTTGGCCGCCGCACGGACCATCGAGGGGCCGCCGATGTCGATCTGCTCGACGCACTCGTCGACGCTCGCGCCGCTCGCGACGGTCTGGGTGAACGGGTACAGGTTGCTGACCACGAGGTCGAAGGGCTCGATCCCCAGCTCGGCCAGCTGCTCGACGTGCGAGGGGAGCCGGCGGTCCGCGAGGATGCCGGCGTGCACCTTCGGATGCAGCGTCTTGACCCGCCCGTCGAGGCACTCGGGGAAGCCGGTGAGGTCCGCCACCTCGGTCACGTCGCATCCGGCGTCACGGAGCTGGGCGGCGGTGTTGCCGGTGGAGACGACCTTCACACCGTGGGCGGCGAAGGCGGCGCCGAGATCGGCGAGACCGCTCTTGTCGTACACGGAGACCAGAGCGCGGCGGATCGGGATCAGGTCGTTCATAGCGTCCTCTCGGTGGCGTTTGGATCGGTGGCGTCTGGATCGGTGGCGTCTGGATCGGTGGCGTCTGGATCGGTGGCGCATCGACCGGCGGCATATCGGCCGACCGCGTCGACGAGCATGCGGCGCTCGACGACCTTGATGCGTTCGTGAAGCGTGACCTCGGTGTCGTCCGGCAGCACGGCAACGGCTTCCTGGGCGATGATGCGTCCGGTATCGATCCCCGCGTCGACGACGAAGACGGTGCAGCCGGTCACCTTGACCCCGTACGCGAGCGTGTCGCGAACGGCGTGGGCGCCGGGGAACGACGGCAGCAGGGCTGGGTGGGTGTTGATGAACCGGTCACCGAAGCGCCCGAGGAAAGCGGCGCCCACGAGCTTCATGAAGCCCGCCGAGACGACGAGGTCGGGGTCGTACGCCGCCACGAGGTCGGCCAGGCCCGCATCCCAGAGGTTCCGGTCGTCGCCCTTGCGCAGCCGGTGGACGAACGTGGGCACACCCGCCCGACGAGCCCTCTCGAGGCCGTACGCATCGGCCCTGTCCGAGCCCACGGCCACGACCTGGGCGTCCAGGGCGCGCGCCTCCACAGCGTCGAGCAGGGACTGGAGGAGGGTGCCCGAGCCGGACAGCAGGACGACCACGCGGAGGGGTCGGGGCTTCGGCACGGCCCTACCCTACCGGCGCCGTCTCCTCGTCCGGTCCGGCGCCCGCGAGGGCTTCGGTGGGGCTGTCGCCGGAGCCCGGGCGCGGCCGGGTGAGGCCCGAGGACCCCCCGCGGCGCGAGAGGAGGCCGATGACGAGGCCGCCCGCCATCCCGGAGATGCCCAGGAGCGAGCAGGCCATCACGAAGAGCTCGAAGGGGCGTGGGCCCAGGCCGACGAGGCGACCTACCCCGAGGTTCCCGCGGGA
>JACRAA010000270.1 GCA_016213595.1 Actinomycetota bacterium
AGCAGACCGAGTTCGTCTTGCGCTCGATGGAGGAGCGGGACGTACGTTTCGTCCGGTTGTGGTTCACCGACGTCCTCGGATATCTCAAGTCCGTCGCCATCTCCCCCGCCGAGGTCGAAGGCGCCTTCGCGGAGGGGGTCGGGTTCGACGGCTCGGCCATCGAGGGGTTCGCGCGCCGCTACGAGGCGGACATGGTGGCCCACCCCGACCCGTCGACGTTCCAGATCCTCCCCTGGCGTGACCACGCCCAGCCGACCGCTCGGATGTTCTGCGACATCAGCCTTCCCGACGGCTCCCCCTCGTACGCCGACCCGCGGTACGTCCTCAAGCGCGCGCTGCGCAAGGCCGGGGACAAGGGCTTCACGTTCTACACGCACCCCGAGGTCGAGTTCTTCCTCTTCGAGCCCCAGACCGACTACTCGAGGCCGCCGATACCGCTCGACTCGGGCGGCTACTTCGACCACACCACCCTCGGTGAGGGCAGCGACTTCCGTCGGCGGACGATCACGATGCTCGAGGAGATGGGCATCTCCGTCGAGTTCAGCCACCACGAGGGCGGACCGGGACAGCACGAGATCGATCTGCGGTACGCCGATGCGCTGTCGATGGCGGACAACATCATGACGTTCCGCGTCGTCGTCAAGGAGGTGGCGGCCTCCCAGGGGATCCACGCCTCGTTCATGCCGAAGCCGCTTGCGGACGCGCCCGGGTCCGCCATGCACACGCACGTCTCCCTGTTCGAGGGCGACCACAACGCGTTCTTCGACGCGTCGGCCGAGTACCACCTGTCCGACGTGGCCCGGAAGTTCGTCGCCGGTGTGCTGCACCACGCGGCCGAGATCACGGCCGTGACGAACCAGTGGGTCAACTCCTACGCCCGGTTCGCCTGGGGCGCTGAGGCCCCCTCGTACATCTGCTGGGGACGCAACAACCGCTCCGCGATGGTGCGCGTCCCGGCGCTGAAGCCCACCAAGGGAGCCTCCGCCCGCGTCGAGGTCCGTACGCTCGACTCAGCGTGCAACCCGTACCTCGCCTACGCGCTGGTCCTTGCGGCCGGCCTCGACGGCATCGAGAAGGGCATCGAGCTGCCCCCGGGCGCCGAGGACGACGTCTGGGAGCTCAGCGAGAGCGAGCGCCGCGCCATGGGGATCAAGCCGCTGCCGAAGAACCTCGACGAGGCTGTACGGACGATGGAGCGCTCAGAGCTCGTCGCCGAGACGCTCGGGGAGCACGTCTTCGACTACTTCCTGCGGAACAAGCGCGAGGAGTTCGAGTCCTTCCGGCGCCAGGTCACCCCATGGGAGCTGCAGCACCTGCTGCCGTCGATGTAGGCCGCTCAGCCGAACGGGAAGACGTCCGACAGGTCGGCGTGCACGCCGCTGATCCGGACACCGCCCGCGACGGCCTCGCCCCAGGTGAGGTCACCGGTCGCGAGGCGGAGGAACGTCGACGCATCGGTCTCGACGACGCTGGGTGGCGTTCCGCGCGTGTGTGTCGGCCCTTGTCCGTGGCCCACCTGAACCGCGGCGTACGGGGGCACCCGGACCTCGACCGTACGACCGGGCCAGGCCGTGGCGAGACGCTGGGCGAGCAGGCGGGTCGCCAGTGCTGTGACGTCGGACGGCATGACCACCGACGCGCGCTCGGCCGTGACGATGAGGCGCGCGAGACCGAGCTCCGAGGGCTGGGCGGTCACCTCGACGCCGGCCGCGGCGAGGGTCGCCTGCGCACGGACGAGCGCTTCCTCGAGCTGGCGGCGGCGGCGCTGGGCGACGGTCATGGGAGGGCGGTCATGGGAGGCCGGCTATCTGAGGGAGGTCATGTGAGGGGGCTGTCGGCATCAGCCGTTGAGCGGCCCCCAGCCGTCCTCCGGCTCGCCGTTCTCGTCGAGGTCGTTGAAGCGGGGGTCGTGGTCGTACTGCTCGTTGCGTTCCGCGACCTTCTGCAGCGCGAGAGCGGCTTCAGCCTGCGTCGAGTACGGCCCCAGCCGGTCCTCGCTCTTGCAGCCTTCGTACGGCTCGACCGCGTGGTGCTTGAGACACCAGTACCACTCGTCGCTCCCCATGATGGCCTCCTCGCGGTGGGTAGGATGCGCCTTCGTGACCCGCGTCGAACCCTACCCGCTGTCCCCGACTCGAACGGTCCCGCCGGCGATCGGCCGACCGGAGTACGTGGGCCGGCCGGCTCCGAGGCGCTACACCGGGTCGCACGTCCAGAGCGCGGAGACCATCGAGAAGATGCGCGTTGCGGGCAGGATCGCGGCGCAGGCGATGTACGAGGCGGCCTCCCACATCGCGCCCGGCGTCACCACGGACGAGCTGGACCGCGTGGCCCACGAGTTCATGTGCGACCACGGCGCGTACCCGTCGGCGCTGGGCTACCGCGGCTTCCCCAAGTCGATCTGTACGTCGGTGAACGAGGTCGTCTGCCACGGCATCCCCGACATGCGTCCGCTCGAGGACGGTGACCTGGTGAAGATCGACGTCACGGCGTTCAAGGACGGCGTCCACGGCGACAACTGCGCGACGTTCGGCTGCGGCGAGCTCGACGAGCGGTCGCGGCTCCTCATGGAGCGGACGAAGACTGCGCTCGACCGCGGCATCAAGGCGGTCGCGCCCGGGCGTGAGCTCAACGTGATCGGCCGCGTGATCGAGTCTTACGCATCGAGGTGCGGCTACGGCATCGTCCGGGACTACACGGGGCACGGCGTCCACAGCTCCTTCCACTCGGGCCTGACGATCCTCCACTACGACGAGCCGCGGCTGAACACGCTGATGCTGCCAGGGATGACGTTCACCATCGAGCCGATGCTCACCCTCGGCGGCTTCGACAGCCACGTCTGGGACGACGACTGGACCGTCGTCACGAACGACTCGTCCCGAGTGGCCCAGTTCGAGCACACGCTCGTCGTCACGGAGACGGGCGCTGAGGTCCTGACGCTCCCCTGAGCGGTTCGTGCCCCCTACACTGTCCTGCGGACGAGTCGGCCGGGTGACCGCGGCCCGCAAGGGTCGAGGAAAGTCCGGACTCCACAGAGCAGGGCGGTGGGTAACACCCACCCGGAGCGATCCGCGGGACAGTGCCACAGAGAACAGACCGCCCGGCCGCGAGGCCGGGTCAGGGTGAAACGGTGGTGTAAGAGACCACCAGCGCCCCAGGTGACTGGGGCGGCTCGGTAAACCCCGCCCGGAGCAAGACCAAGAGGGCCTTCGGGCCTGTGACGACGATCGAGGGCTGCTCGCCCGAGCCGTCAGGTAGGTCGCACGCGCCTCGGCGCGAAGGCCGCTGGTGACAGCGGTCGCAGATGGATGGCCACCCGCCCCTTCGGGGGTGACAGAATCCGGCTTACAGGCCGGCTCGTCCCACAC
>JACRAA010000267.1 GCA_016213595.1 Actinomycetota bacterium
CGAAGTTCTGCACCAGACCCACCGCGGTGGAGTCGCTGGCCGCCCACTCGCTGCCCACGATCTTCTTCAGCTCGGTCTCGGGGTAGTCGCAGGCGACCGTCTGGGGGTCGTCCTGGCAGCCCTCCTCGTACGCCGGCAGCGTAACGCGCTGCATCGGCACCTCGGCGTTGAAGTACTGCGGCTCGTACCAGTAGCCGATGACCCACTCCTTGTTCTCCTCGGCCTTGCGGAACGCCTCGATCGAAGCGGCCTCGCTGCCCGAGAAGACGACCTTGAAGTCGAGGTCGAGGTTGCTCACGATCGCCTCGTCGAACTGGACGTAGGACGGGTCGGCGCCGAGGAACTGGCCCTGGCCGCCGGACTCCGAGGTGGCGAACTCCTGGGCGTAGTCGTTGAGGTTCTCCCAGTCGAGGATGTCCGGGTTCTCCTCGGCGAGCCACGGCGGCACGAACCAGCCGATGATGCCGACGTTGCCCTGCGGACCGAAGTCCTCGGCCGTCCCGTCACCCTCCTCGGCGAAGAACTTCTTCTCGAGGTCGGGGTGGCCCCAGTCCTCGATCACGACGTCGACCTCGCCGGTGCCGAAGCCCTGCCAGGAGACGTCCTCCTTCAGGTCCTTGTAGTTGACGGTGCAACCCAGCTGGTCCTGGGCGACCGTTCCGACGACGTAGGCGCTGGCCTGGAACCCGACCCAGGGATTGACGGCCATGTTGAGATCGCCGCACTCCCCTCCGGACTCGGCGGCTGCCTCCTCGTTGGCCTCGGTGGCCTCGTCGATGGATCCTCCGCCACCGCAGGCGGAGAGCGCCGCGCTCGCGATGACGACGAGGGCGCCCAGCCGGGCTCCTCGACTTCTGGCAATCCTCATGATGCTTCTCCTCGTTGGTGCGATGTGGTGGATCGGTTGGTGCAGGAATCCGTGGGGTCTACCGGGGCGGACCGATGGGGAGCCGGACGTTGAACGCGCGCCGCGGTCCCGGCCCGTCGTCACGGCGTACGTCGGCGGCGGCACGCGTGATCCGGTCGAGCATCACGCCGAGCAGCACGATGGTCAGGCCACCCGCGGCGCCCTTGCCCCACTCCTCGCTGCGGGAGATGCCGAGCACGACGTCGTAGCCGAGCGCACCGGCGCCGACGAGGCCGCCGATGACGACCATCGCCAGGACGTAGAGCAGGCCCTGGTTGGTGGCGAGCACGAGCGAGCCCTTGGCCATCGGCAGCTGGACCTTGGTGATCTCCTGCCAGGTGGTCTGGCCGGTCGAGCGGCCCGCCTCGATCGTGGTCGGCGAGACGCCCTTGACGCCGTCGGCGACGAGCTTGATGGCCGCCGGGGCGGCGTACACGATGCCGGCCACGATGGCGGTGAAGCGGGACGGGCCGAAGAGGGCGAGGACCGGGATCAGGTAGACGAACGGCGGGATGGTCTGGCCGGCGTCGAGGAGCGGGCGGATGCCGAGGTCGACCCTGCGGTCGCGGGCCATCCATACCCCGAAGACCAGGGCGAGGACCATCACGAGGACCGTGCCGACCAACGCCATGTTGAGGGTGATCATCGCGTCGTGCCACAGGTCGAGGTACCAGATGCCGGCGAGGCACACGACGGTGGTCACGAGCGCCCGGAGCCCGCCGAAGACGAAGGCCAGGGCCGCGATCGCCAGGCCAGCGACCCACCACGGCGACTCGGCGAGCAACGACTGCATCGGGTTGAGGAACCAGTCAGTGAGGTAGTCCTTGATCGCGCTGGCCGCACCGCCCACCACGTCCACGATGGCGCCCATCGTGTCGTCGGCGGCGTCGGCGACCCGCTGGCCGAGGGTGTACTCCGGGAACTCCGCCAGGCTCAGCTCGCGGCGCGAGAGGAAGACCGCGACGAGGGCCGCCACGCCCGACCCGGCCAGGACCAGCCGGCGCAGGCGGACGTTGCCGCCTCCACCGCGCGCCACCTTCTCCGCCCGCTCGCTCGCGGCGGTGGTCGTCCGGTCGAGCATCACGGCCATGACCACGATCAGCACGCCGGGCACGAAGCTGCCACCGAAGTCGTTGGCGACGAGCGCGCGCAGGACGGGCTTCCCGAGGCCGGGACCGTTGATGTAGGACGCAATGGTCGCCATCGAGAGGGCCGCGAGGGTGGTCTGGTTGAGGCCGACGATGATGGTCTTGCGGGCCATCGGGAGCTGCACCTTGAGCAGCCGCTGCCAGTAGGTCTGACCGGCCGAGTCGGTCGCCTCGATGGTGGTGCCGGACACCTCCCGGATGCCGAAGCTGGCGATCCGCACGAGCGGCGGGACGGCGTAGATGAGGGTCGCGACGACGGCACCGCCGACACCGATGCCGAAGAACAGCACGACCGGCACGAGGTAGACGAAGGTCGGCATCGTCTGCATGAAGTCGAGGACGACGGTGATCACCTTGTTGGCACGACTGCTGGTCGCGGCCAGGACGGCGAGCGGCATCCCGGTCAGCACCGTGATGCCGACGGCCATGCCGGTGACGATGAGGAGGTCGAGCGAGTCCTGCCAGTAGCCGAAGACGCCGAAGGAGAGGAAGGACGCCAGCACCAGCAGGGCGATCCGCCAGCTGGCCACGGCGTAGCCCACCCAGGTGGCGACGGCGACGACGCCGAGCCAGCCGACCTCCGGGACCGGGCGCGGCAGGTTGGGCCGGGCGATCATCCGCTGGAGCCAGTCGAAGAGGTCGCGCAGCACCTCGGAGATCGAGTTGGTGAACTGCATGAGCGGGTTGGTGTCCCGGCTCGCGAGCAGGGTGTTGTTGAAGTCCGTCAGGGACTGGTGGAGGTCGGTGTGCTCACGACCCGGCAGCGCCAGCGTGTTCTGGCCCTTGGTGAACTGGTAGACGATGATCCAGAGCACGATCACGCCCAGGGCGGGGATCCAGCGGCTCAGGCCGGCGTCCTCCACCACCGGCGGCGGGGCTCCCGGCTCCACGGGGCGCTTCTCCAGCGTCGCGGTCGCGCCGTGCACTCCGTCCCGATTGGCCATCGGGGGGCCGACCTCGCTCACGACTCCTCCTCCGCCACGACGACTCGCATGATGTCCTCCTCGTCGACGACACCGACCATCGTGTCGCCGTCCATCACCCGGATCGGCGCGTCGGAGGCGATCGCCGCACGGGCTGCCTGCCGCACGATCGTCGACACCGGCAGCGCCGGACCGTCCATCGACTCCCCCGGGCGCGGCTCCCGCATCACCCACTTCAGCGTGAGCACGTGGGCCTTGGGCACCTCGGAGACGAAGTCCTTGACGTAGTCGTCGGCGGGCTGCGCGACGACCTCGTCGGGCGTGCCGATCTGCACGATCTCGCCGTCGCGCAGGATCATGATCCGGTCACCGAGCTTGAGCGCCTCGGCGAGATCATGGGTGATGAAGATCATGGTCTTCTGCAACTCTTGCTGGAGCCGCACGACCTGGTCCTGCATGTCACGGCGGATGAGCGGGTCCAGCGCACTGAACGGCTCGTCGAACAA
>JACRAA010000274.1 GCA_016213595.1 Actinomycetota bacterium
CGTCGCGACCTGGGTCTCGCGGCCCACGGCGTCGTTGACCCACAGCGCCATCTCCCCGGCTGTGGGCAGGTTGGCACCGTCGACCTGCAGCTCGGTGCCCCAGGCCTTCGTGATGAACGCCACCTGTACAGCCGCCTTCGACCCGGCGCCCGGCGTCGCCGTGACCTTGGCTGCGGCGACAGGAGCAGGGGTACGGCCGAGGGTCATCCCCAGCGCCGTACCGGCACCGAGCATCGCGACGCCCAGCACGACCGCCGCGACAGCCATGAGGACGCGTGACCGGCGGCGCCGGGCCCGTACCAGCTCCAGCACCGGCTGCGGGGACGGCTCGCCCAGCGCCGAGGGCTGCGTCAGAGCCTCGGGGCTCGCGAGGTCGAGCAGGCGCGGGATGCCGCTCACCTGTGCCAGCTCCCGCTGGCAGGTGGTGCACTCCCGCACGTGGGCCGCGAAGGCGGCGTGGTCGTCATCGTTGAGCCCGCCGAGCACATACGCGCCCATGAGCACCTGCAGCTCGTCGTGGCCGGCGGTCATCGCCTGACTCCCATCTCGTCGAGGATCACGCGCAGCTGTCGCAGCGCCTAGAACGCGCGGGACTTCACCGTGCCCTCGGGCACCCCGAGCCTGGCGGCGGCGTCCGTGATGCTCATCCGCTGCACGTGGAGCAGCCGTACGATCGCGACGTGGTCGGCGGAGAGCCGGGCCAGCGCCTGGTCGATGAGCAGGGCATCCAGCGCACGGTCGACCTCGTCGGAGTCGAACGGGCGGTCGACGAGGTTCTCGTCCACCGACGTGACCTCCTTCGGCCGCCGCGACGCGGCCCGGTAGCGGTCCACGAGCACGTTGCGCGTGGTCTGGGCAAGATACGCCGCCATGTTGTCGTTCTTCGGCGCCGCCCGCCACACCTTGAGGATGACCTCCTGCACGACGTCCTCCGCAGCCGCCGCGTCGTGCGTGCCGCGGAACGCCATCCGGCGCACCATCGAGGAGTAGTCGCGGTAGATGGCCGTCACCGCGTCATCGTCGAGCGGCATCCCGTCCCTCCTCCTCGACCAGGCACCGGCACGCCCCTGCGCCAGGGGCCTTGGCCTGTCGGGATGTACAACGCCGGCCAGGCAGGAAATGTTCAGCTGAACCAATGAGGACCGGCCCGCGTTCCTTCAGGTATCCGGCTCGCCCGAGCCGCCAGAAGGAGGGCAGCATGTCCCACCCGATCACACGGCGTATCAGTCGCCGCGCTCTCGCGACCATCGCGGCCGCGGCAAGCCTCGGCCTCGTGGCCGCCTGCTCCTCGACCACCGCAACACCCGGCGGCTCGGCGAGCACCGGGGGCAACGCCACAAGCGCCTCCAGCGCCCCCAGCACAGCCATGAGCTCGGCAGCGAGCTCAGCCGCGAGCAGCGGCTCGGCAGCGGCCATGGTCACCGAGCTCAAGACCGCCACGACCTCGCTCGGCACCATCGTCGTCGATGGCAAGGGCATGGTCCTGTACATGTACACGAAGGACACCCAGGGCACCCAGATGAGCGCCTGCACGGGTGGCTGCCTCGCGGCCTGGCCCCTGGCCATGGCCACCTCGACGCCGACACTCACGGGAGTCACCGGCACGGTGACGATGATCCCCACGGCGAGCGGCGGCAAGCAGCTGGCCCTCAACGGCTGGCCGCTGTACTACTACGCCAAGGACAAGGCCGCCGGCGACACCCTCGGACAGGGCGTCGGGTCGGTCTGGTACGTGCTCGACGCGTCCGGCACCCCGAAGAAGGCCTAGTCGCACCACGCCGGACAGGGCCGGACAGCCGTGAGGCGTACCCGGTGCACCTCGCACCGAGTACGCCTCCGAGCCGGCGTCAGGACACGTAGCCCTGGATGTCGGCGATGAGCTGCACACTGCCGCCGCTCGACGCGTTGTGCAGAACCACCGCACCGTCCGCACCGACCGGGACGACCACCTGGTTCGGCGCCGTCGTACCGGCGACGTAGTTGAGGTTCGACGTACCCGGCCAGGACGTACCGCTGGGGTAGGCGGACACGTAGCCAGCCGTGCTGCAGTCCGTCACGGTCACGTTGAGGACGACGGCTGTGACCCCGGTCGTGGGTACGCCACCGCGCCCCGTGACCTGGAGCGTGACGTCCTGGTAGGCCGGGATCGGCCCGAACCGGCCGTTGCCGAGCCTCGTGTCAAGGACCCGTACGGGCAGGTCGGCCGCATGGAACGAGCCGGTGGTCCCGCTACCCGTGACGTAGCCCATGACGTCGGCCACGACGTCCGCCGGTGCTCCGGAGCCGTTCAGGATCGACACCTTCCCGCCTGTACCGACCTTGACCAGTGACAGGTTCGCCGTCGTCTGGCCGGCGACGAAGTTGACGTTCGAGACTCCCGGGAAGCCCACGCCGGCGGGGTACGCCGCGAGGTAGCCCGGCATCGGCGCGCCCGCGACCGTGAGGTTGAGCAGGACGGCCACGGCATCGGCCGGAACCACCCCTCCGGTGACCTGGAGCGAGATGGCGCCGCCCGCGGGGACCGCGCTCGAGGCGCCGAGCCCGATCCTCGTGTCCAGGAGCCGGGCGGGAGCCACGCTGACCGTGCCGCCACCCGCCGTCGGCGCGCCGGTCGCGTAGTAGCCGCCCAGGTCCACGACGAGGTCCACCGGGCTTACCGCGCTGTTGAAGAGCGAGACCGTACCGTCCGCGCCGACCTTCACGGTGACGAGGTTCGGTACCGTCTGGCCGGCGACGAAGTTGAGGTTCGACACGACCGGCACCGTTCCACCCGTGGGCCACACGGTGACGAAGCCACTGCCCCGCGTGTTCGTGACCGTCACGTTGAGGGAGACCGCCGACGGGTTCGCCGGCACACCGTGGGATCCCGCGATCTTCAGCGTGACCGCGCTCTGCGCCGGCACGGACTGGGCGGTACGCGTGTCGAGCAGGCGGACAGGGGTCACCGCGACGAAGTGGCTCGCGTCGGCGAAGGTCGTCGTGGGCGTCGGGACCGGCAGGTCGCCGCCCTGGAACGTCGCCCTGTTGTCGCCGGCGGACACGGTGAACTGGCTCGACGTCGGCCAGCCGTAGGCACCGGTCGGGCCTCCGTACGACTGGTAGAGGTTGTTCAGAGCCGACCCCAGCCAGAACACCTGGCCATCGGGTCGCTGGTAGGCGGCGCCGTTCTCGAACGTCACGACGCTTCCCCCGGCGAGGGGGTGCTCGACCTCATGGACCCCTCCGAGCGTGCCGGAGTCCCCGCCCATGCTCACCCACAGGTTGTACAGCGCGGTCCGGGTGCCGATGAGGCCCGTCGAGGTGTTCCGCAGCTCCTGGATGCGGGAGTACAGGTTGGTGCCCGGGCAGTCCGTCTGCATGACGTCGCGGTGACCGAACATCACGGGGATGGCCGCACCGACGAGCGTCGTCCAGCCGTTGGGGACCCGGTAGCTGTTCCCGAGCTTCCACGCCAGCAGCGCCTCAGCGGCGTTCATCGACGCCGTGGTCGGGTTGATCAGGTTCGAGTCCATCATGAACGAGACGCCGACGGTGTCCGTGTTCCACGAGGTCGCGTGGGCGCCGTGGACGGGGAGGGTGATGCCGCCGTACCGGCCCTCGAAGATCTGCCCGTACATGTCGACGAGGAAGTTGTAGCCGATGTCGCACCAGCCGTTGGCCTGCACGTGGTACGCGTAGATGCCCCGCACGATCGAGGCCGACTGGCTGGGGGTGTACGAGTTGCTGCCCGCCGTGTGGTGGATCACAGCGCCCATCACCGTCGAGTCGATTCTCGGGGTCAGGCAGCCGGAGCCGTTGTAGCCGCGCAGTGACTCGTCTGCCCCCCAGCCCGCGCGAGAGATGATCCCCGGCTGGGCGACGCCGCCGAGGGCTGTGCTCTGTACGGAGCTCTTGGCCAGCGACGAGTCCGCTGCGACCGTCGGCGAGGTGACGGTCGTGGCCGCAAGTGAGGTGACCGAGGAACCTGCTCCGCCGATCGCACGCAGCTCCACGCTCGTGGAGTCCCCCACGTACAGCGGCTCAGTGGCGCTGAGGGACCTGCCCTCCTTCTCGGTGGCGGGGTCGAGCTGGGACCAGGCGGACCAGGCGCCGCCCGTGAGTGTCCTGGCCTGGAACGTCACTGAGCCGGTGGTGGATGCCCACGTGGCGCCGACGAGCTGGAACGTGGAGAGGTTCTTCGGGGAGACCGTGGCGAGGACGGACTCGCCTGCGGGCAGCCCCTCCTGTACGGCGGTGCTGGACACCTTGACGTCCGCCGGGATGCTCGTGACGGTGGGCGTCACGGCCGGGCGGGCGGCGGGTGCGGGTGCGGCCGGCACCGGGGCAGCCGGTACGGGAGCCGCCGGTACGGGAGCTGCCGGGACTGTGTCGCCGGAGGCCAGCGCCATCGGCGCCGGAGCTGCGAGGAGAAGGCTGATCGCGACGACCAGGCCGGCGCGTCGGAGGGCAGGAGCAGTCATCTGGAGAACCTTCCGTCATCACGCAGGCGTTCAGAAGGGGTGGCGCGTACCGGCGTGCATGCTCAGCCTGGGGGACTCGGCGAGGACGCGCAACCTTTGCCCTCGACCTCTGGTTCACGGTTCGGACAAGGCCATTCACCATGAGACGCCCGGCCTGCACCGTTCAGAGGAGGGGGCCCAGGTGGCCTGGTTGGACTCGCCGCTGAGTCCTAGGCTGTCCGATATCTCAACGGCGAGGAGGCTTTCCATGGAGCTGACGAGCTCAGCAGTCCCTGACGGATCGACACTCGACAAGCGCCACATCGAGCCCGGGATCGGCGGCCAGAACATCAGTCCGGACCTTTCCTGGACGCCAGGACCTGAAGGTACGCAGTCGTACGGCATCACCTGCTTCGACCCTGACGCGCCTACCGGGTCGGGCTGGTGGCACTGGCTGGTCACGGACATCCCGGCCACCGTGACGAGCATCCCGGAGGGAGGCCCGCTGCCCGACGGTGCCCGCACGTGGAACAACGACTACGCCTACCCCGGCTGGGGTGGGCCGTGGCCGCCCCCAGGTCCGGCACACCACTACGTGTTCACCGTGCACGCGCTCAACACGGCCAGGCTCGAGGCGGGCGACGACACGCCACCGGCAATGGTCCGTCTCCTCATGCACTTCGCCGAGATCGGGTCCGCGTCCGTAACCGGTCTGTACGGCACGAGCTGACAGCCCACCAGTCGTTGAGCGCGGCGCTCATTCCCGCGGCTTGGTGGGGTGTGGAGGCACCGCGCACCCCTGGTCAGGCCGTCAGCTCGACGGCCCTGTGCAGGACGGCCAGGACGGAGCGTGTCCGCCGCTGCAGCGGGCCGTCCACGCCGCCGCGAGCGGCGATGGCGAGCGCAGCCGCGGCGCGCCCGTAGTCCCGGCTCTCCATTGCGTCGAACGTGGCCATGTCGGCGAGCATGGGCGTCAGCGACTCCTTCTCCGGGTCGCTGAGCGCCGCGAACACCGGCTGCCAGTGC
>JACRAA010000271.1 GCA_016213595.1 Actinomycetota bacterium
ACGTCTGATGCGCCCCGTCGACAGGCTCTGGCTCGGAACGACCATCGCTGGCGTCCTGGGGTCCATGACGCTGCTGCCCCTCACCGCGGACGCGAGCTACCTGTACCCGTCGTGGCTGCTGGTCACCGTCCTCAGCGTCGCCGCGGTGGTCGGGGACCGGCTCCGGCTGGCGAAGGTCGCCGTCAACGGGATCCAGCTCCTGCTCGCCGGGGCCCTCGCGGTCTCGCTGGCGATCGGTCCGGGTCCGGCGGACGTCGTCTGGTACGCACGCCTCGTGCCGCTGCTGCGATCCGGCTACAGCCACATCCAGACCTCGGCCGCGCCCATGCCGCCGGACCCCGGTGCCCAGATCATCCTCACGCTCATCGTCGTGCTGCTGTTCCTCGTCGCGGGAGTCATCGCCGACACCCTGGACAAGCCGGCCTGGGCACTCGCACCCCTCCTCGCGCTGTACCTCATCCCCGCGGTCGCGCTCCGCACCGACGTCAACGTCGTGTCGTTCCTGGTCGTCGTCATCGGCTACCTGGCGATCCTGTTCGCCGACGGCCTCAACAGCGACCGGCGGTGGACACGCAACCTCAGCCACGACTCTGCGATGGCACGCGGCTCCCGCGGCATCTGGCGCATGTCCACGGTCGTGGCGACGCCGGCGCTCCTCGCCGCGGTCATCCTGGGCGCGATGCTGCCCACCTTGTCGCCGACGTTCTTCTCGTCGCTCCGGCCGAACGGTTCGGGGCCGATCGAGATGGCGGACCCGCAGCTCGACCTCCGCAAGAACCTCGAGCAGGGGACGAGCCGCGAGGTCCTGTCGTACACCACGAACAAGCCCAGCGGTGCCTACCTCCGGCTCGCGACCCTGCCGGTGCTGAACGCCGACGGCTGGCAGCAGTCCCAGGTGACCCTCAAGCAGGGCCCCCTCGGCAGCGTCCCAGGCCTGACCAGCGCTCCCCCGGGCGGCTCTCGCATCACCAACGTGCAGATCGAGGACCTCGCCTCGATGTACCTCCCTGTACCCTACGCGCCGCGGGCACAGAACGCGACCGGCGAGTGGTCGTACGACCCCGCGTCGCTGATGATCATCGCGACGGGGAACAACCGGTCCAGAGCAACAATCGGCCAGCGCTACACCGTCGAGAGCTGGGACGTCGAGCCGAACGGTGCCGCCCTGTCGAACGCACACGTGGGCGTACCTCCGGGCCAGGCGATGACGCTCGAGATCCCGACCGACATACCGACCCGGATCGTCACGCTCGTCAACCAGCTGACGTCGGGGATCGACGCGCCGGCCCTGAAGGCGGCCGCGCTGCAGGCCTACCTGCGTTCCTCGCAGTTCAGCTACTCCGTCCAGGGCGCGTCCGGCAAGACCTCGTACCAAGCCGTCGAGACGTTCCTGTTCCAGACGAAGACCGGCTACTGCGTGCAGTACGCCGCCTCGATGGCGCTCATGGCCCGGATCGCCGGCATCCCGTCGCGCGTCGCCGTGGGGTTCCTGCCGGGCACGCAGTCCGGCGACCGCTGGCTCGTGACGAGCCACGACATGCACTCGTGGCCGGAGCTGTACTTCGAGGGACAGGGTTGGGTCCGGTTCGAGCCGACACAGTCGGTCGCCCTGCCGCCGTCCTGGACCGTCGTGGCGCCGAACCAGCCCTCGGCCGCGCCCAGCAGTGCGGCAGCCCCGAGCGCCGGCACCTCCCTGCAGCCGACGGCCGAGGCGAGCGTGGAGCACCAGTCGCCAGGGGCCGTGGGGGTGACGGCGTCCAATGCCTCCCGGACCCGTACGCTGCTGCTCGTCGCGGTCCTCACGCTCCTGCTCCTGCTGCTCCTCGCGCCCATGGTCGCGCGACGGCTGGTGCGCCGCTCACGGCTGGCGCCGACCGGCGACCCGCACGAGTCCATCGCCAAGGCCTGGCTGGAGGTTCGGGACACGTGGCTCGACCTGGGACACCGCTGGCCGCGAGGGACACCGCGCCAGATCGGCGAGGTCGTCGCTCAGGGCCTGCCGCGCAGGGTGGCCGAGACGTCGCTGCCGGGCGTGGTGGCAGCGGTCGAGCAGTCCCGGTACGCCGAGCATCTCGACGACGTCGAGGGCCTGAGGCGCCAGGTCGACGAGGTCCTGTCCGCGCTTCACGAGTCGCGCCCGTGGTACCGCCGCCTGGGCCACATCCTGCTGCCGGCATCGTTGACGTACAGCGCCCGCTTGTGGTGGCGGCGTGTCACGGCGTCCCGGCCGCCAGAGGTCATCGACGACTCCGTGGGCTCCGCACCCACCGACGACAGTGCGTTCCAGAGGCCTTCCGAGCACAACGTCGCTGAGCCCAGCGTCCGCTGACGGCCAGCGTCCGCTGACGGCTCAGCCCTGACGGCTCAGCCGGGCCGTTCGGTCAGTCGGTGCCGTCCTCGTTGCGCCGCCACTGCTCCTCGATGCGGTGCAGGAAGTCCTGCCCGTCGCCGCTGCGGGGCTTCCGGCTAGAGTTCGCGCGGCTCCACCAGGTGAGCGCGCTCACGGTGGACACCAGCATGACGACGAAGCCGATGACGCTCATCACCCAGGTCAGGCTCATGCCGATGATGAGGATGGCGACGCCGGCGATGAATCCGATCGCGGCCAGGGCGGCGCGACGACGGTGGACGGCGTTCGGGGTCCTGCCACGCAGAGTGCTCGCGAGCTTGGGGTCCTCGGCACTGAGGGCCGCCTCCATCTGAGCGAGCAGTGCCTGCTCCTTCTCCGAAAGGGCCATGGCCACCTCCTCGTCTCTTCTTCATTCAGTCTAGGTCGGGAGCGACAACTCCGGAAGCCGCTTCGGTCCATCGGTACCCGAACGTAGTGTGGCGCTAACAGGGAAGGAGCTGTCCATGAACGATCGCTTGCGCGAGCTGTCCGAGGCCGGGGTCTCGATCTGGCTCGACGACCTGTCCAGGGATCGACTCAGGAGTGGCAACCTCGCGGGCCTGATCAGCGAGGACTGCGTGGTCGGGGTGACGACCAACCCCACGATCTTCGCGGGCGCCATCGGCCACGGGAACGCGTACGACGAACAGCTCGCCGAGCTCAAGAGCCAAGGCGTGGACATGGCGGAGGCGATCACCCAGCTCACGACGACCGACGTCCGTGACGCCTGCGACCTGTTCGCCGAGACGTACCGCGCGACGGGCGGCAAGGACGGGCGGGTGTCCATCGAGGTCGAGCCCGGGATCGCGCACGACACGGCGGCGACGGTCGCACGGGCCCGCGAGCTGCACGACCGGGTGGACCGCGACGAGCTGTTCGTCAAGATCCCGGCGACACGGGAGGGACTGCCGGCGATCACGGCGTGCATCGCGGCAGGCATCAGTATCAACGTCACCCTGATCTTCAGTGTCGAGCGCTACCGGGAGGTCGTCGAGGCCTACGTCAGCGGGCTCGAGCAGGCCGCCGAGGCAGGCCTGGACCTGGGCCGGATCCGCTCCGTCGCGTCGCTGTTCGTGTCCCGCGTCGACGTCGAGATCGACAAGCGGCTCGATGCCATCGCCGGGGAGGCGCTCACGCTGAAGGGGAAGGCGGGCATCGCGAACTCGCGGCTCGCGTACGCGGCGTACGAGGAGCTCTTCGGGACTGAGCGCTTCGCGGCGCTGAAGGCGAAGGGCGCCCACGAGCAGCGGCCGCTGTGGGCGTCGACCGGGGTGAAGACGAACGACTACCCGGATACGCTGTACGTGGCGAACCTCGTCGCGCCTAACACGGTGAACACGATGCCGGAGAAGACGCTGCGCGCGTACGCCGACCACGGTGAGATCGGCGAGCCGGTCGTCGGCAAGGACATCGAGGCGGCGGCCACGATGAAGGCTCTGGAGCTGGCCGGGATCGAGATGACGGATGTCTTCCTCACGCTCGAGAACGAGGGCGTGGAGAAGTTCGAGAAGTCGTGGGCAGAGCTGGAGGAGACGGTCAGGAAGGCGTTGGGCTGACGCGGTCCTCGCGGAAGGGCCCTCAGGCATCCTTGAGCCCGCCCTGGTCGATGGTCGGGACGTGGCGGGTCAGGGTCGCGCGCTGCACCGCCTTCGGCCCGTACCTGCGGATCGCGCGGTCCATCGCCTCCTCCGCCTCCCGCCAGCCCCGCTCCGGGGCGTCCAGGGTGAACTGCTGGTAGGCCGCCTCCGCGTCGACCAGCCCCTGCAGCCGCACGCCCACCTTGCGGATCCGGGCACGCTGCAGCGCGAGACCGTCGAAGAGCCGGACGACCGCAGCATGGATGTCCCCTGTCACATCGGTCGGGCTCGGCAGCGTCACCGACCGTGTCAGGTCCGTGAAGTCGCTCAGCCGCAGGCCCAGCACGACGGTACGGCCCACCATGCCCGCCGCCCTCACCCGTGACGCCGTACGGTCCGCCATCCGCAGCAGCTCGACCCGTACCCGCGCCGGGTCGTCCGTGTCGCGGCCGAACGTCTCCGACGAGCCGATGCTGTGCTCCCGGGTCGCCGCGACCACCCGGCTCGTGTCGCGACCCCATGCCAGGTCGGCCAGCAACGACCCTTGATGGGGGCCGAACGCCCGGACGAGGGTCATCTTCGGGACGTAGGCGAGGTCGGCCACGCTCCGCAGCCCCAGCTGATGGAGCCTGCCCGACGTCGCCTCCCCCACCCCCCACAGCGCCTCGACGGGCAGCGGGTGCAGGAACGCGATGACGTCGTCCGGCTCGACGACACGCAGCCCGTCCGGCTTCGCCTGCTTCGAGGCAAGCTTCGCGACGAACTTCGACGGACCGATCCCCACCGAGCAGCCGATCCGCTGCTCGTCGGCGACGAGGGAGCGGACGTGTTCCCCCACCGCGGTGGCCGACCCGAAGGTGTGGATCGCCCCGGTGATGTCGCAGAACGCCTCGTCGATGCTCGTCACCTCGACGTGCGGGGAGACCGACTCGAAGATCGCGACGACCCCTGCAGACACCTCCTGGTAGGTGTCGAAGTCGGGCACGATGGCGACGAGCTGCGGGCACAGCCGGCGGGCCGTGGTGGTCGGCATGCCGCTCTTCACCCCGTACTGACGTGCCTCGTACGTCGCCGACAGCACCACCCCGCGCGTCGCGCCCCCGACGAACATCGGCAGCCCGACGAGCTCCGGGCGGCGGCGCAGCTCGACCGAGGCGTAGAAGCAGTCCATGTCGACATGCATGACGACGCGGCCGGGGGCCTGCGGCCCTTCGTACACACTCGTGCTCGTGCCCCATCCGAACGGCACGTCGTCACCTCCCTGAGCTGTTCGGGCTGGAGTGCCACAGCTTGCGCGGCGCATCGGCCGGCGACAGGCCGCTGGGCCTCACGTCGGCGTACGGGGACTGCATCGCGCCGCTCGCATGCACCAGCACCCGCCGCTGCCCCATGCCGCCGGCGCGGCCGTGCTGCTGCGCGTCGGCATCGCCCCGGTCGTCCTCAGCACCTGGCTCGGGGAGCAGCTCACCGACGAGGCTGTACCCCGCCGGCACGACCGCCATCAGCTGCTCCACCGCGGCCAGCGCGGCGTCCTCGCTGCCGGTACGGTCCAGCTCGGCGTCCCACGCCGCCTGCAGCACGGTGAGGTCCCACGCCGCGGTGGCGCGCAGCGAGCGGCCACGTGGTCCCGTCCGTCGCATGACCCCTCTGACGACGAGCAGCCAGGAGGCGAAGACCGTCGCCGCGTACGGGCCCTGGACGTCCTCGAAGAACGTGGCGTCGCTCAGGCCCGTCGTGTCGTCGAGGGTGAGGAAGATGACGCGCCGCCCCGACCGCACCCCCGGTGTCTGCGTCGCCACCTTCACGCCGGCGACGAGCAGCTCCGCCCCGCTCCCGTGGCTCAGCAGGTCAGCTGCAGGCGTGACGCCCAGCGCGGCGAACAGGCGGCGGTGACGGGCCACGACGTGGTCGGAGACATCGATGCCGAGGATGCCGAGCTCAGCGGTGACCCGCTCCGCGTCGGTCATCTCGGGCAGGCCCGAGGCCGGTACGTCGACGGCACCGGTGGTGAAGTCGAGCGGCTGCTGCACCTCGGGGCTGCCGGTCGGTGCCGTCGCCTGGGACTGCAGCTTCGCCCGGTCCCGCGGGTCGTCGGATACCAGACGTGGCGTCCGGACCGCGGCTCGTACCCCCCGAGCCCTTGTCGCCCGCGCGTCGACCCGGGCCATCCGCCCGAGGTCGGCCAGCGACAGCAGCAGGTCGCGCCGGGTGACACGACCACGGTCGCCGACGGGCAGCGACCGGCCGATCCCGTACACCCGGTCGAACCCGCCGGCGAGGATCAGCCGCTCGACGACCGGCTGTGCCACTCCGGTGCGGTTCCAGAAGTCGGTGAGCGAGCTGTACGGCCGGCCGGCGACGATCCGTGACACCTCGGCGTCCGAGATCCCGGCGACGTCGGCAAGCGACATCCAGATCCCCCACGGCCTGCCGTCGGGAAGCCCGGCACCCGGCCCGAGCCTCGCCTCGAGCCCCCGCATGTCGGCGAGCGGTGGCGTCTCGCGGCGACGCGGCGGCGGCGTCGAGGGCGCAGCCACCTCGACGAGGGCGTCCCCCTCCCCCAGCCGCTCCACCCGGTAGCCCTTCTCACTGGCGTTGACGTCGAGGCCCAGGATCGCGACGCCGAGCCGACGGGCCTCGTCGAGGAGGAGCCGCTTCGGGTACATGCCGGGGTCGTGGGTGAGCACCCCCGCGAGGAAGTGCGCCGGGTAGTGGGCCTTGAGCCAGGCCGACTGGTAGGTGGGAAGCGCGAACGCGGCGGCGTGCGCCTTGCAGAAGCCGAAGGAGGCGAACGACGCGAGGATCTCCCACAGCCGCTCGACGAGCTCCGGGGAGTAGCCGTGGCGCAGCGCCTGCGGCACGAACCAGCGCCGTACGGTCTCCTGTCCCTCCTGGTCGCCCAGCGCGCGCCGTGCCTCGTCACCCTGGGCGAGGCTGCAGCCCGTGGCGACGGAGATGAGCTTGATGATCTGCTCGTGGAACACGACCACCCCGCACGTCTCGCTGAGCACCGGCTCGACGTCCGGGTGCGGGTACACCGGCTCCTTCCACCCCTGCCTGGCGTCGAGGAACGGGGTGATCATGTCCGACTTCACGGGCCCCGGCCGGAACAGCGAGATGTCGATGATGATGTCGTCGAACGTCTCCGGGGAGAACTTGGCGACCAGCTCCCGCTGTCCCGGCGACTCGATCTGGAAGCAGCCCAGCGTCGCCGCCTTGGCGATCAGGTCGTACGTGGCGGGGTCGTCGAACGGGGCCAGCGCGTCGAGGTCCACCCGCTCCGACTC
>JACRAA010000272.1 GCA_016213595.1 Actinomycetota bacterium
ACGAGCAGCAGCGCGACGAGGGCCGGGGTGCGGGTCTTCACGAGCCGATCGTACGGACCGGGCGGGATCGGGCGCTCCGCTGCCCGGCCTGCCAGAGCCTGCCCGAGGGCCTCTGCCCCTGCCCGGTGGGCGAATACCGGCGTGCCCTATCGGGCCCCTGCCCTAGCCTCAGCGCGGAAGGAGGCCGAGTGCGGACACTGCTCGCGGACCGGCACGCGTACACGGCCGGCCTCGTCACCGTCGTCGTCGGCTTCACGAGCTCGTTCGCCGTCGTCCTGACCGGGCTTCGCGCGCTCGGCGCCACGCCCGCACAGGCGGCCTCGGGACTCGCGGCGCTGTGTCTCATGATCGGGGCCGCGACCCTCCTGCTCGCCGGCCGCTACCGGATCCCGATCACGACGGCATGGTCCACCCCCGGTGCTGCGCTGCTGGCGGCGAGCCCGGCACCCGCCGGGGGTGGCCGACAGCGGTCGGTGCCTTCGTCGTCACCGGTGTCCTCGTCGTGGCCACCGCCGCTGTGCCGGCCCTCGGCGCCCTCACCGCCCGCATCCCCAGCTCCGTCGCGCAGGCCATGCTCGCCGGCGTGCTCGTGCCGCTCTGCCTGAAGCCCGTCCTCGCGACCGCGGCCTCACCCGGGCTGATGTGGCCGGTCCTGCTCGCCTGGGTGGTCGTCCTGCTGCTCGCGCCCCGCTGGGCGACGCCCGCAGCCATCGCCGCCGCCGTCGTCGTGACGCTCGTCCACCTCACAACGGTCCCGCCCGTCATCGTCGGGTTCGTCCTCATCGCCCCTCACTTCTCTTGGCAGGCGGTCGTCGGCATCTCCGTCCCGCTGTGGCTCGTGACTATGGCCTCGCAGAACGTGCCCGGCGTGGCGGTTCTGAAGACGTTCGGGTACGAGACGCCGTGGCGACCCACTCTTCTCACGACGGGTGTCGCCACCGTCGTCGCCGGGTTCGGGGGCGGCCATGCGATCTGCATGTCGGCGATCAGCGCCGCCCTGGCGCAGGCCATGACGCTGGTCCCGACACGACCCGGAGATGGCGGGCGGCGATGACGACCGGAGCGTTGTACCTCCTCCTCACCGTGGGTGCGGGCGCCCTGTCCGCGGTCGTGCTCGCCGCGCCCGGCGCCCTGCTCCCAGCCGCCGCCGGCCTCGCTCTCATCGGGACGCTCGCCGGGAGCATCCAGCAGGCCCTCGAGGATGCGAGAGGGCGGCTGCCGGCGGCCGTGACGTTCCTCGTCGCCGCCTCGGGGGTGACCGTGCTCGGCATCGGTGGCGCGTTCTGGGCGCTGGTCGTGGGCGTGCTGCTGCGACTCGTACTGGTCCGCAGGGGGGTTGCTTCGTGACCTCGCCCGAGCGACCGACCGGACATGATGGGCCGATGGACGAGATCGAGCTCGCGGGCGGCGGGATCAACCGGGTCGTACGGATCGGTGACGAGGTGCACCGGCCGAGCGCGTCCTGGAGCCCGGCCACCCGCGAGCTCCTGACCGTGCTCCACGAAGCCGGCCTGCCCGTACCGCGCGTCCTGGGCGTCGACGGGTTGGGGCGCGACGTGCTCGACTACCTGCCGGGCGAGGTGGCCCACTTCCCCGTCCCCGCCCAGGCCCGCAGCGAGGAGGCGCTGGTCAGCGTCGCGCGGACTCTGCGGCGGTTCCACGACGCGTCCGTACCGCTCGTCGGTCGCGACCTGCCCTGGCAGCTGCCCGCGCTCCCCAGCGCCGAGGTCGTCGTGCATGGCGACTTCGCCCCGTACAACCTCGTGTTCTCGGGAAGCAGCCTGGTCGGCATCATCGACCTCGACTACGCCCGGCCGGGACCGCGGACGTACGACATCGCGTCAGCGCTGTATGGGCTGGCGCCATTGAGCATCAGCGACGAGGGCTGGGGCACGATCCCCGAGCGGGCCTCGCGGGCCAGGCTCTTCTGTGAGGCGTACGGGCTCGACCCGGCCGGAACCGTGGAGGCCCTGCACGCCGTGGTCCCCCGGCTGGCCGGGATCGTCTCGTACATGCGGGAGGCGGCCGCGGCGGGCCACGAGGCCTTCGCACGGCACCTCGCCGAGGGCCATGCCGAGCACTACCTGACAGACATCGCCTGGCTCACGGCGCACCTGGACGAGCTGGGCGGCTGAGCGCGGCTCACGTGCGAGACGTGGCTCCGCGCGCCGCCGCGGCACCAGACCCACGCGCCGCTCAGGCCATCGCCTGCGCCGCGGCGCGAGCGGCAGCAGGCAACGCCTCGACCACCCGGTCGAGCACGGCGTCGCTGTGTGCCGCCCCGACGAACCAGGCCTCGTACGCGGAGGGCGGCAGCGCGATGCCCGCGTCGAGCATGGCGTGGAAGAAGGCGCTGTACGCGTCCGTCCGCTGCAGCTGGGCCGCCGCGTAGTTCCGGACGGGACCCTCAACGCCCCAGAAGACGGAGAACAGGGAACCGGCCTGCTGCAGTCGATGCGGGACGTCGGCGCTCGTGAGGGCGTCGGAGACCTCACTCGCCAGGGCAGCGGCCGCGTCGTCGACCACGTCGTACACCTCGCGGCCGGCGAGCCTCAGGGTCGCGATCCCGGCTGCCGTCGCCAGCGGGTTCCCGCTGAGCGTGCCCGCCTGGTAGACGGGCCCGACCGGAGCGAGGAGGTCCATGAGCTCGTCGCGGCCGCCGAGAGCGGCCAGCGGCATCCCGCCGCCTACGACCTTCCCGAACGTGAACAGGTCGGGCGA
>JACRAA010000273.1 GCA_016213595.1 Actinomycetota bacterium
CCGTACTGCTTCGAACCGTCCGTCAGCTTCTTGGCTGCAGCGATCACGTCCGACTGGCTCTTCGGGGGCTGGAGGCCGGCTGCGGCGAAGAGGTCCTTGCGGTAGTACATGTAGAGCGTCGTGTACTGGTGCGGCATCATGTACACCGAGTCCTTGCCCGGAATCTTCCCCGTCGCCCAGAGCGCGTTGATGACGTCTGCCTTGCCGCTCCACGCGTTCACCTGAGCGCTCATGTCCGCCACCATCCCCTTGGGCGCGAACTGGCCGAGCCACCACTCCTTGCTGCGGGCGCAGTCCGGGCCGGTGTTGTTGGCAGCAGCAGTCACCAGCTTGTCCTGGTACTGGTCGAGCGGGATCACCTCGAGGGTGACCTTCCCCTTGTTCTGTGACGCGTTGAACTCCGTGGCAAGGTTCTGCCATGTCGGGTCGGTCGCATCGTCCTGCCACAGCCAGTACTTGATGTCGACGGTTCCTGTCGACGAGGAGGGGCTTGCGGTCGAAGAGCAGCCGGCGATGACGAACGGGGCGGCCGCGGCGGCGCCGATGACGAGCTGACGACGAGTGAGCATGATGGTTCTCCTGGTTCGAGTGTCGGGCGCAAGGCCCGCGTGGTTATTGCGCCTCGGTGCGAAGCGCCTGGATGCGTCTCTTGACGCCGTAGTAGTGGGCGTCGAGCTCATGGATGCCGCGACGGATGTCTCCGTCGGTGATGGCCTGGATGATGGTGAGGTGTTGCCGAGCCAGCGAAGGCCTGTCTTCGTCGGCGGGGTACGCATCGGTGCACGAGTGGAAGATTCGCCAGTAGGCGTTCATGAGCCCGAGCAGCATGGAGTTGCCGAGGCCCTCGAAGAGGCCACGATGGAACTCCTCGTCGCGGGTGCTGAAGTCCTCGCCCTGCTCGGCCAGCGCCACCATGTCGAGGGCTACCCGATGCACTCTGGCGAGGTCGGCTTCAGACAGGCAGGAGACTGCCTGCGGCAGGAGTGCGACCTCGAGGGTCTGCCTGATCTCCAGGAACTCCTCGAGGGCCCGAACGCTGCCTGACCCGAGCATCGCCCCCAGCTGCTCACCCCAAGCGCCTCCATCGACGCCCAGCCACGTGCGACGCGCTCCTTTGCGCGCATCCACGACTCCGAACGCTTCCAGAACCCGGAGCCCTTCCCTGACCTGTGGCCGGGCGACCTGGAGTCTCTCTGCCAGGTCGAGCTCACCAGGAAGCACCGCTCCCACGGTCAGCTCGGTCGATCGCATCTCCTCCAGCAGCCGGATGTGCATGGAGGATTCGTTCTCCCCGATTCGACCCAACCTGTCTGACATCTTCCCGCCTCGACTCTGAGCGTTTGTGCCTAAACCGAGACTAGGCTAGCCATTGGCTTCGGGTCAACTGCCCTAGGTGTCTGACAGGAAGCCAGCTCTCTTTGCTCCGGATGCTCCTCCAGGGCTAAGCCACAAACCACCGGGTGCCGCTGCGAGGGCGGCAACCGCCGTGGTCCGCCCCCGACTCTCGTGGCTGCCCGCCGTCATCCCCGGGCGTTGGGGAGAGGCCCTGTCGCCGTGCTGGTCGGCTGACGTCGCAGCTCTTCCCGACCGGCTGCGGTGCTCCCGGGCCGGGGTCTAGCGTGAAAGTGGATGCGGCCGACAGCTGGGCGGCGAACCGAGCATCGGTCGCAGCGAGGAGCGCGGTCATGACCGAATCACCTCCAGCCAGGCGGGTTGGCGACATCGTCAACGGCTACCGCTGGGATGGCCGTCAATGGGTCCCCCTGACACCAGGTCCGGCGACGTACACCACACCACAACCGCAGCCCGGCCCGGCGGTGACCGGGTATCCGACAGCGCAGCCACGATGGCCACAAGGGCCACCCCCGCCACAGCCGCTACAACCCCCACAAGCGGCACAGGCGCCGAGACCTGTGTGGACGCCGCCGCAGGGAACAGTCCCGTCACCGCCACGCACGGGGGGATGGGCTCCGCCACCCGCCGGCTGGACTCCGCCCCGCCCACCCGGCTGGACGCCGGCTGCCGCCCCCGTTGCGGCCGTGAAAGGTGGGAAGCGGACCTGGCTCTGGGCCCTCGTTGCGCTGGCTGTCGTCATCGTGGCGTACGCCGCCATCTCTTCTGGCGGCTCGCCTGGTGGCGGCGGTGATGCCGCTGTCAAGGCTGGGGTCGCGGCGATCGCCCGGGGATGCAGCGCCTATGCCGGCGCCAACGGGTCAGGGCCCGGCGTCAGCGACGTGCGCCCCGACGGCGACGTGGCGCAGTATGTCGGGACCTGGCCGACCAACCCCTTCACGGGCGGCCCCATGAAACCCGGCACCCAGCCTGGCGACTATCGCTTCTCGACGGCGATCCGGATGCCTGGAGGCGAGTACCGGGGGTACGTGTCGGGCGTCCTGAGCAACGGGGAGACGTACTCCGTCGAGTTCAACTACTGAACGCCGGCCTCGGCACGTCACGTGCAGTGACCCCCTGAGGCCAACCTGGAACGAGCTCCAAGCCAGTCTCACCCCTGCACGATCACGGAGTAGCCGCCTACGACGACGCCGTCGCGGACCTCCTGGAAGCGCAGGAGGTTGCCGTCGCCGGAGCTCGTCGAGACGGCCCGTGCGATGGAGCCCGCGGTGAGGTCGTGGACCTTGAGCGCCTGGACCACGGCGAGGGCGGGGGAGATGGTCCGGGGCTGTACCGACACGCGACCGCCCAGAAGGAGCGACCGGTCGAACGTCGTCAGCGAGGCCGGCGTCCTCAGCGCGTGGACCGATGCGAGACCCGGGATGACAGCGTGCCCGCCGAGCGTGCGGGTCACTGTGCCGAGGTGCCCGACGTTCGTGTGACCCGGGATGGGCGTCACGACGTCACGTACGCGCGGCAGGACGACGTCGCGTCCCGCGACCACCTTGTGCGCCAGCAGGATGGGCGCCACATGCGCGCCGCCGTGAAGGAGCAGCAGGTCGGAGCCGACCGTCAGAGCCGCACCCAGCCGGTTCAGCAAGGGGGTCAGGTCGAGCTGGGGAGCGGCCAGCGTCACGTTGCGCTGTCCGACATGACGGTCGGTGGACGCGACGAAGCCACCGCCGTACGGGTCCATCACGTGGGTCGCGACCGCCAGCAGGCACTCGTGGCCGCCGTTCTCGACGACCGGGGTCCACAGGCCCTCGATACGTACGAGCTGGTGGCAGTCGGCCGACGTCCGGTCGCCGAGGTTCACCCTCGTCCCGCCGATGTAGTGCGGAGGCTCGGGGCTGCTCGCGTCGAACGAGAACGACGGGTTGGCCCACCACGCCCGTACCGCGACGCCCAGCGCCGGCAGCCGGCCGAGGTTCCACACGTGCACGAACACCGAGTGCGGGATGCCGGGAGTGGGGTGGAGCACCGGCGTCGCCGAGCTCGGGTCCTGGACGTCTCCCTGGTAGACGCGGATGTCGGGGGACTCCCAGAAGTAGCTCACCGGGGGCTGCCGCACCCCCGTGTCACCCGGGTAGGCCCGGATCAGCAGGTACGGCCAGAGCCCGTCCTGCCGGGAGGGGTGCCGCTTGTCGTGGAGCCACGCCGTCACCTTCTGGACACGGTCCGGGTCGGGCTTGTCGGGCGTGACCTCCGGTTCGGTCGGGTTGTCCGGGTCCCCGCCACGTTGGGCCTTGTCCTCCTCCGGCGTGAGCTCCGGGTGGGTCTCCTGGTCGAACGCGTACGGGTCGTCGTTGTTCGGCATGGCTTCAGCCCTTCCGTCCCTGGGGCGGCATGCCCGCCCGGTCGATCTCCTCGGGGGTGACCTTCGTCGTGGCGTTGCACCCGGGGTCTCCGCCCGAGCTGGCGCCGAGGTAGTGCACGGCGACGTGCAGGTTAGGGTCGTACAGCCTCATGGGTCCGCTCCACGCGAACTCGCTGTCTGCGCAGTAGCCCTCGGGCACCGTGCAGGGCGTCGGGAACGTGTAGTGCGCCTCGTCGAAGTCCTTCTTCGGCGTGACCTTGGGCACCGTCTTCTCGTCCGACCGGTTCCAGTCCCAGCACTGGTAGCCGTAGCCGCGGTCGGAGTCCAGGTTGAAGTCGGGCATCGTCCCACCCGAGGTGAGCCGCGACACGACGTACGTGCCGTAGTCGACCGGGTCCCCGAGATGGTGGCCGGCCGGCAGCTGGGTCATCGACACCTGGTCGGTCGCGTCGGGCGTCGGAGCGCCTTCGTACGCGATCCGTGCGTTGACGTCACCCGGGACGTGGTTCATGAGCACGCGGGCGTCCTGCCCCTGGGTCCAGGGTCCGGACGCGGTCAGGCCCGCCTCCCAGCCGACCGTGTCACCGGCGTTGTCGCGCTCGGGGTACTTCCACGGACGGAGGTACTCGCTCGGCGCCTCCGCCTGCCCGCACGACGGGTCCGGGAGGACGTAGCCGAGGATCTGCTGCGACACCGACTGCGGGTCGGTGACGACCGCCCGCGGGTACGCGCGGTCGGCGCCCGACTTCTCGTCGAAGGGCAGCGGCGCCGTGGCGAACCCGTCCGGTGAGTTGAGGGCGGCAGCAAGGCCGGCGAGCGGGCCGTCAGGGCTGACGCCCAGCTCGACGAGGCTCTGCATGATCTCCTCGGTCTTCGGCACGAGGAAGCCCTGCATCACCAGCGGCTTGCGCGCGGCGATGTACAGGCTCCACAGCGGCTCGACGGCGAACTCGTACAGGAGCTCGCGGATCGGCCACGTGGCCAGGTCCGCGAGCAGCGCCCCGGGCAGCGTGGCGAGCCACACCCCGAGCTCCGCGAGCCAGGCGAGGAAGCCCAGGATCGCCAGGAAGATGTCGAGAAGGTTCCAGCTGTCGTCGGACGGGTCGCCGCCGCGCGACGGGTCGTCGTCGACGCCGCTGCTCGAGCCGGGGGGCGCGGGCGGCGTGTGGTCGTTGAAGACCGGTGGGGCCGTCGGCTTCCGCGGCGCGTAGCCGCCCGTCGAGGTCTTCTTCACGTAAAGGTAGAGCAGCTTGAACGTGTTCTGGATCGCGAGCCGGCTCGGTCGCCCGGTCGGGTTGCCCGACGAGTCGGTGTCGGAGAACTGGATGGGGTCCCAGTTGAGGATCTTCGGGTCGGCGTTGCCGAAGACCTGCTCCATCGTCGAGATGATGAGGTCGCAGAGGTCGTCGGGGAAGTCGGCGGTGTCGAGGTCGAAGAAGTCGTGGCGCTGCTTGGCGCCCGCTGCCGAGTCCGACGTGTCGTAGGCGGGGAACCCTGTGAAGTAGTCGTACGCCGGTGCGTCCTGGGCTCCCACGTACGGAGCCTGCAGGCCCTTGCGGAACGCCAGCCGGAAGTGCAGCGCGGAGGTGTCCAGCTCGCCGTACGGCTCCATGCCGTGCTGCGCGTCGTACGCCTTGGCGTCCATGTGGTTCTCGACGAGGTGGTGACGCTGCCAGTGGAGCCGGTACGGGCCCCCGGCCTTGGTGTTGACGAACGAGTGGCCGGTGACGTCCGTGGCGCAGTGGCTCATCCAGCCGATCGCGAACGCCTTGTGCTGGTCGGTCTGCGCGTTCTGGAACAGGGCCTGCGCGAACTCGTACGTCTTGCGGTAGTGGAACATGTCCGACCAGAAGAACGACGAGTCGCCATAGCCCTGCGGAACACCGGAGGTGAGCAGCCCGAACCAGTCGAAGAGCTGGGTGAAGAGCTCGAGGATCGCGTCCGTGATGGCCGCCGACAGCTCCTGCAGAGCCAGCCCGAGCTCGTGGAGGACCCCGCCCGTCGCCTGGTTGAGGACGTCCCCCACGCCGTCGATCGCCGGCTGCGCCCACTTCTCCCACTTGGACACGAACTCGGTGTCCAAGGTGTCCCAGACGCTGAGCACCCAGTCGGTCACCGTGAGCAGCACGTTGCCCTTGTCGCCCTTGAAGTCGGGCAGGAGGAAGAAGATGTCGGGCCCGATGGCACCGGCGGCTAGGTAGTTCCGCCAGGTGTGGGCGAGCTCGCCGAGGTGCTGGGCGTCGAGCGGTGTGATGGTCGCGTCGGGCGGCAGGTCGGCGGCCTGCAGCCGTTTCGCCACCATGGTCGCCGTCTCCATGTGGATGTACCAGCCAGGCATGGTTCCTCCCGAGGGTTAGGGGTCAGAAGTCCGTCTTGATGAAGTTGAACGGGCCGAGGTTCACGTTGTGGGTGCGGACGTACTGCTGCAGGTCGTCGAACAAGGCCGACGTGGCGGCCGACGAGCCGTCGACGACGATGGCGAACACCAGGGCGTTGCCGGCGGCCGGCGCGACGGCTGCGAGGGCGTACGGGGCGACGAGGCCGGCGGCACGGCCTGCGGCGGCGCTCCCGATCTGGCCGAAGGCGCCTCCGAGGCTGTTCACGGGAGCGGGAGGTCCGGTCAGCGACGGTGCGGCAGGCATCCCGCTGGGTCCGGGGGGCGGTTGCGCGGGTGGGTTCAGAGCACCCCTTGCGGCCTCGCCGAAGCTCTGCTTCGGGGCGACCATCCCGCTGATCGCTCCGAGGGCCGCGCCGAGGGCAAGGCCCGTGATCGCTCCGACCAGGACCTTCAGCATGATGTCCTTGAGCCCGTTGTTCTTCCCGCCGGCGAACCCTGACGCGAAGCCCATCGCGGCACCGTTGACCGTGCCCGTCACGCCGCCGACGACTGCTCCGCACAGGACCGTGCCGCTCGTGAGGCCCAGCGCCCCGCCGACGGCCACACCGGCGAACGCACCGCCGAAGGCGGCCCAGCCGCCCACAGCGCCACCCACGACGACACCGAGGAAGATGTCGCCCGCGTCGCCGCCGGCCCGCGCGGCCGCGATTCCGCCGATGACACCGCCCGCGACGATGCCGACGACCGTGGCGGCGAACACTGCGCCCCACGTGATGCTCACCCCGCCGACCGCCAGCGCGACCGTGCCGGGGGTGGCGATGCCGAAGGTCACCACGGTGACGATGACGGCCACCGCGATGATCGCGACGGTGGCCACGATTGCTGCGAAGATCTTCCAGAAGTCCCGTCCCGACGGGTCGACGTAGCTCGTCGGGTTGTCGCGGCAGTAGGCGTAGCTGTTCCAGGCGGCCGGGTCGTCGACGTCCCCGACGAGCGGGTCGGGGGAGATGAACCGGCCCAGCTGTGGGGCGTACCAGCGTGCGCCGAGCAGGACGAGACCGTGGCCGAGGTCCTGTCCCGTCGCGAAGCCCTCCGGGGCGACGCCGGCTCCCGTACGGCTCAGCACCCGTCCGTACGGGTCGTAGCTGATCCGCAGCAGCTCTGCGCCGGCGGTGTCGGTGAGGAGCACGAGCGACCCCACGTGGTCGTAGTGGAGCCAGGTGAGCTGACCGGCCTGGTCGCGGGCGACGACCCGCTCGCCGTCGGTGAGCTGGCCGGTCACGACCCCGTCCTCGATCCGCAGGAGCGGGTCCGGGCTGAGCACCTCACGGGTGGGACCACCGGGGCTGGTGGTCACCCGCCGGACGAGAGAACCGCCGACACTGTAGGTCAGCGTCTCCGACCCGCCGTCGTGCACGGCGATCGTACGGAGCCGGCCCTCGGCGTCGAGGGTGTGGTCCCCCCACGGCGCGGAGACGAGCTGGCCGCGGTCGTCATAGCCGAACGCGTCGCCGCCGACGCTGGTCAGGCACGAGGCGGGGGCGCCGTGCTCGCCGTAGCGGTACTGGCCGCCCACACTTGACGAGGCGAGGTTGAAGGCGTCGTCGTACGAGTAGGTGAGGGTGCCGGCCGTCCCGGTCGCCGACACCAGCCGGTACAGGTCGTCGACGCTGTACGTCCAGCTGCTCGCCGCGTCGGGGCTGGTCAGGGCGATGACGTTGCCGACCCGGTCGTGGGTGAACCCCGTCTGGCGCAGCGTGCCGCCCGGGCCGGTGAGCGCGGATGTGGTGCGCCAGCCGCTGAGAGGGTCGTGCTCGTCGGTCTGTACGGTGCCGTTGCTGTTGACGACCCGCGTCCGCCGCCCGGCGAGGTCGTACTCGATGGAGTCGATCACGCCGCTCATCGAGGTGAGCAGGCCCAGCGCGTCGTACCCGTACCGGATCACGCGTCCTCCGGGGTAGGTCACCTGGTCGAGCAGCCCGTCCGGGCGGTGCGCGAGCGCGAGCGTCACGGCGGCGGCGCCCGTGGGGGTCATCGTCTTGGACGTGACGCGCCCGCGTTCGTCGTAGTCGAAGACGGTGCTGCCGCCCTCGTCGTCGACCCGTACGAGCCGGCCGCCGGCGGTGTGGACGCCTGCGTCGGCCGGTGCGGGCGTGGGGGCGTCGTGGTAGACGAAGCTCGCGACGGGCGCCGCGGTCGCGGAGCCGTGCCGTACGGCCGTGGGTCGGCGCGCGAGGTCGTAGGTCCGGAACACGTGAGCGGAGCCGGTACGGGTCTCGGTCACGTCGCCGGACGCGTCGAGCACCAGCACCTGGGTCGACTCCGGCCGGGTGATCCGGAGCGGACGCCCCAGCAGGTCGAGGTCGAACCGTACGGTCCCGCCCGTCGCGTCGACATGCTCGACGAGGTCGCCCTTGATGTCGTGGTGGTCGATCGTGGTGACCGTGCGTCCGTCGGCGACCTGCTCGACGCGTTCGACCCTGCCGGCCGGGCTGATGTAGCGGCGGGTGAGGGCGCCCGTGTGGGTGGCGCCCGCGTCGCTACGGGTCTGCTCGGCGTCGCGTTCCTCGATCATGCCGGGCTGGTACGTGACGGTCGCCAGGCCGCCGTCGGGTCGAAGGGTGGAGACCACGCGACCGAGCGCGTCGTAGCGCAGCCGCAGGTGGGCCGCATCGGCGGCCGGCGGCTCGTACGCGGTCCCACCCGCGCGGTACGGCAGGTACGAGCGGACGGGGAGCCCCCGGATCCCGTAGTCCTTGGCCTCGGCCACGATCTCGCCCGACTCGTCGGCCAGGCGCTGCTGGAGGAGGCGACCGGCGCCGTCGAAGAACTGCCGTTGCGAGCGTCTGGCCTCACCCGGCGCCGTCACCGTCGTCTCGGTCACGACCATGGGCCGGACGCCCGTGTCGTACACGAGCGTCCGGCTCGGTTCGGCCGCCGACTCGCCCGGATCGACCGTGCTGGTCAGCCGCGCGAGCGCGTCGAAGGATGACTCGAAACGGGAGCCCGACGGGTCGACGACCGCCGTGGGCTGGTAGCTGCGAAGGTCGAACTCCGCGGTGATCCGGTTGCCGACGGCGTCGATCACCTCGACCGGGTAGCAGGCGGTCGGGTCCATACGGAGCGTGGCTACACCCCCGTTGGGCCCGGTGATCCGCCCGTGGACCCCGCCGGCGTCCTCGCTGCGTTCGTACCGCCCGAGCTCGATCCACCAGCCGCCCGCGCCATGGGTGTACCCGAGGGCTGCGAAGTCGGGCAGGTCGGCGCCGTAGACCTCCGCCGCCACGGCGTCGGGAACGGCCAGCGCCGTGCGGTGGGTGACCAGCCCCTGACCCCCCACCTGACCCTCCGGGAGCCCGTCGTAGCTCGTCCGGAGGTCCGAGAGCAGCGCGCCGGACCCGTCGTGCTGCACGACCCGGGAGACGCGCTGGCGGAACCTGCCCGACGCGTCGAGCGCGTACTCGGTGTCGGTGCGCAGCTCCTGTACGGCTGTGGGCGACGTGGCGTCGAAGGCCCGCTCGACGGCGGACGTGACGCTGCCGTCGGCGGTCCATGCCGTCTGCTCGGTGACGATGCGGCTCACAGGGCTCGCCCCGCCCTCCAACACCGCCCGCGTCGACCTGACGAGCCGAGGCGTCAGCGTGCCGTGGACGCCGTCGTCGACCCGCCAGCTCTGCTCGAACCGGTCGAACAGGTGGCCGTCGTCGGTGGCCCGCTCCTGCCGGAGCATCCGGCCCCGGCTCGCGCGGGCGCGTTCCCGGGCTGCGAGGGTCACGGGCTCGCTGCCGTCGGCCAGAAGGCCGGTGCTGAACCAGCGCGTCGTCACGAGCGTCGCGACATTCTCGTCGCCGGGCTCCCGGCTGGTCACCCGCCCGAAGCCGCACACCTCACGCAGCACCCCGTCGTAGCGGCCGTCGTGGTAGTCGTACTCGGTCGTGCTGACCGCGCCCGAGGACGCGTCCGTGATCTCGACCTGTGCCACCACGGGCAGCACGATCGGGAGACGGGTGCTCCAGGCGGAGCCCGCGGCCCGGTCGCGTTCGGCCTCCAGCGTCGTCGTGCTCCACGTGATCGCCGTCGTACGCCCCGTGCCGTTGTCGATCGTCGACAGCAGCGACGCGGGCCGGGATCCGAGGAGGTCGAGGGTGAACCAGCGCCCCCGCCCCGAGGGCAGCGTCGCCGTCCAGCACAGCGAGGGTGTGCCGCGGCCCGTGAGGTCGGCGACCCGGAGCGCGGCCATCGCCCCGGTCGGCAGGTGACGTACGACCCGGGGGGGTTCGAACCCCTCGCCGCTCCGGTTGGGCCACCACGTGATCGTCCCGGCGTCGAGGTGCACGATGTCGGCACACCCGTCACCGTCGACGTCGACGACGAGGATCGTGGCCGGGTCGCAGACGTACGGCAGCGGTGGCGCGGAGGCCAGGGGGACGCGGGCGCCGAACAGGCCGGCCCCGAGGTACGGCCAGTAGGTGACCCCTGCACCGTCGACCCGTACGTGGTCGGGGGTGCCGTCGCCGGTCATGTCGGCGCCGAACCCGCGGGGGACGGCCTGGTTGGTGGGCGGGCCGTCGGGCTCACGGGCCACCACGTCCGGGACGCCGAGCCAGTCCCCGGA
>JACRAA010000280.1 GCA_016213595.1 Actinomycetota bacterium
GGTCAACCCGTTCAACGGCGAGGGCATCTCGTACGCCATGGAGTCGGGCCGCTACGCCGCCGACCACATCATCGACGCCGTACGACGCGGGCTCGGCACGGCGAGCGCGGAGCGGGCCCTGGAGGCCTACCCCCGCACGCTCCGCCAGGCCTGGGGCGGCTACTTCCGGCTCGGCGGGATCTTCGTCAAGCTCATCGGCGACCCGCGGATCATGCGGCTCGCCACGACGTACGGCCTGCCGCACCCGCAGCTCATGAAGCTCGTGCACAAGCTGCTCGCCAACCTCACCGACCACCCGGGCCACGACGCGTACGACCGCATCGTCAACTCGCTCACGAAGCTGGCACCCTCCGCATGACGGTCCGGCTGGCTCGTGCTGAGATGGTTCTGCCCTTCGAGATATGTCTGCCTTACCAGGGACAGTGTCGTGACGTGTCCGAGAGCTGGGGGCGACTCGCCCTCGGCTCTCCGGACGCGATAGAAAAGAGACCTCACCCGCTCGCGATCGGAGTACTGAGATGAACGCCTACGTACCGATCCTGGGACTCATGGCCCTCGCCGCGCTGTTCCTCGGTGTCTCGATCTTCGCCAGCATCCACATCGGGCCCGCGCGCTACAACAAGGCGAAGTACGAGACGTACGAGTGCGGCATCGAGGCGACACCCCAGCCCATCGGCGGCGGCCGGTTCCCGGTGAAGTACTACATCACGGCGATGCTGTTCATCGTCTTCGACATCGAGATCGTGTTCCTCTATCCCTGGGCCGTGACGTTCAACCAGCTCGGGGTGTTCGCGTTCGTCGAGATGCTCCTGTTCGTGGTGACGGTGATCATCGCCTACATCTACGTGGTCCGCCGGGGCGGACTGACCTGGGAATGAGGTGAGCTGAATGGGTATCGAGGAGAAGCTCCCGTCCTGCGTCCTGCTGACGACCGTCGAGGGCGTCATCGGCTGGCTCAGGCAGGCGTCGCTGTGGCCTGCCACGATGGGCCTGGCATGCTGCGCCATCGAGATGATGGCCTTCGGCGCACCACGGTTCGACGCGGGCCGCTGGGGCCAGGAGGTCTTCCGCGCCTCGCCGCGCCAGGCCGACCTGCTCATCGTGTCGGGTCGCGTGAGCCAGAAGATGGCGCCGGTCGTGCGTCAGGTGTACGACCAGATGCCGAACCCCAAGTGGGTCATCGCGATGGGCGTGTGCGCCTCGTCCGGCGGCATGTTCAACAACTACGCGATCGTGCAGGGCTGCGACCACATCGTCCCGGTCGACGTGTACCTGCCGGGCTGCCCGCCCCGCCCTGACATGCTCATCGACGCGATGTTCAAGCTCCGCAAGGGCGAGGTCGCCCACCCGCAGCTCGGCCCGGACCGCGTCGCCTTCGAGGCGGACGCCGAGCGTGCAGCGCTGGTCGCACCGAGCACGATCGAGATGAAGGGTCTCCTGCGATGACAGAACCGACCGCGGCCGACCTCGCCGAGGTCTCCTCCGCCGCCGGCGCGCCCGCCCGTGAGGTCACGCGCCAGGGGATGTGGGGCCCGGGTCCCGGTGACACCTCCGGCTACAACGGCATCGTGCGCCGCTTCGAGCGGTTCGCCCCGACCGACCGTCCGTACGGCTCCTACTTCGACGAGGTCGTCGACCGGCTCATCGGGCTCCTGCCCGGAGTCGACCTGGGGCACGTCGTGGTCGCGCACAACGAGCTCACCATCTTCGTGCCGAGGGCGGACCTGCTCGACGTCCTCACCGCGTGCCGCGACGACGCACTGCTGCGCTTCGAGGTCTGCGTCTCCGTCTCCGGGGTCCACTTCCCCGACATGCCGGGTGAGGAGCTGCACGTCGTCTACCACCTGCTCTCGATCACCCACAACCGGCGTGTTCGGCTGCAGGTCACCTGCGCTGACGCGGACCCGCACGTCCCGAGCTCGGTCTCCGTCTACCCCATGACCGACTGGCACGAGCGTGAGACGTACGACATGTTCGGCGTCATCTTCGACGGCCACCCCGCGCTCACCCGCATCCTCATGCCGGATGACTGGGACGGGTTCCCGCAGCGCAAGGACTACCCGCTCGGCGGTGTCCCGGTCGAGTACAAGGGTGCGGTCGTGCCGCCCCCGGACCAGCGGAGGAGCTACTCATGACCGACGAGTCTGTCGGCACCGTCTACGTCGCCCAGGGCGGCGACTGGGACGACATCGCGCGCGCCCAGGCGGACCGCGGGGACGAGACGATCGTCATCAACATGGGTCCCCAGCACCCCTCGACCCACGGCGTGCTCCGCCTCATCCTCGAGATGGACGGCGAGACCGTCACCTCGCTGCGTCCCGGCATCGGCTTCCTGCACACCGGCATCGAGAAGAACATGGAGTACCGGACGTACTCCCAGGGGCCGACGTTCGTCACGCGCATGGACTACGTCGCACCGATCTTCAACGAGGTCGTGTACTGCCTCGCCGTCGAGAAGCTGCTCGACCTGGAGGTGCCGGAGCGCGCCAACATCCTGCGGGTGCTGTGCATGGAGCTCAACCGGATCTCGAGCCACCTGGTCGCGGTCGGTACGGGCGGCATGGAGATCGGCGCCCTCACGATGATGACCATCGGCTTCCGTGAGCGCGAGATGATCCTCGACTTCTTCGAGGCGCTGTGCGGGACGCGCATGAACCACGCCTACATCCGGCCGGGGGGCGTCGCGATCGACCTGCCCGACGACGGCCTGCCGCGCCTCAAGGGCGTCATCGACTGGCTGCACAAGCACCTGTGGGAGTACGGCGCGTTCTGCAACGAGAACCCGATCTTCAAGGGCCGCATGCAGGGCGTCGCGACGCTCGACCTGACGCAGTGCATGGTGTACGGCGCTTCCGGTCCGGTGCTCCGCGCTGCCGGCTACCCCTGGGACCTGCGCAAGTCGCAGCCGTACTGCGGCTACGAGACGTACGACTTCGACGTCATCACGTGGGACACGAACGACGCGTACGGACGGTTCCGGATCCGGCTCGCCGAGATGGAGGAGTCCCTCAAGATCGTCGAGCAGTGCTACGACAGGCTCGCCGCCACCACGGGCCAGCCCGTGATGGTCGAGGACCCGAAGTACGCCTGGCCCGCGCAGCTCACGGTGGGCCCGGACGGCCAGGGCAACTCGAACGAGAAGATCAAGCACATCATGGCCGAGTCCATGGAGGCCCTGATCCATCACTTCAAGACGGTGACCGAGGGCTTCCGCGTGCCGGCCGGCCAGGCGTACGTCGCGATCGAGTCGCCCAAGGGCGAGCTCGGCTGCCACCTCGTCTCCGACGGGGGTACGAGGCCGTACCGGGTCCACGTGCGCGACCCAGGGTTCAACCATCTGCAAGCGGCGCCGGCGATGTGCGAGGGCGCGATGATCTCCGACGTCGTGGTGGCGGTCGCCAGCCTCGACCCGGTGCTGGGAGGGGTCGACCGATGAGCGGTCACGAGTTCGAGAGCCACTTCCCCGAGTCCGGCTCGGTCGACATGTCCGACCCGACGACCGACATCGACGAGACCACGTACGCCGAGCTGCGTGAGCTGGCCGGCCGCTACCCCCAGCCACGGTCCGCGCTGCTGCCGATGCTCCACCTCGTGCAGTCGGTCGACGGGCGGATCTCGCCGAAGGGCATCGAGGCGTGCGCCGAAGTGCTGGGGATCAGCACCGCGCAGGTGTCGGGTGTCGCGACGTTCTACACCATGTACAAGCGTCGCCCGGCGGGCCGCCACCACGTCGGCGTGTGCACGACGGCCCTCTGCGCCGTCATGGGTGGCGACGTGCTCCTGGAGACGGCGTCGAAGCACCTCGGCATCGGGGTCGACGAGACGACGCCGGACGGCAGGATCTCGCTCGAGCGCATCGAGTGCAACGCGGCCTGCGACTTCGCCCCCGTCATGATGGTCAACTGGGAGTTCATGGACGACATGACGCCGGAGAAGGCCGTGGCCCTGCTCGACGACCTCCGGGACGGCACGGAGGTGCGCTCCACGCGCGGGGCCAGGCTCACGAGCTGGCGTGAGGCCGAGCGGGTGCTCGCCGGCTTCCCCGACGGCCGCGCCGACGAAGGTCCCAGTGCGGGCGCTCCGTCACTGCTGGGCCTGCGGGTCGCGGAGGACAAGGGGTGGGCAGCGCCGGGCGACGACAAGCCGCACGGGAACGGTGTGGTCGGCCGTGTCGCCCGCACGATCGTCCACGCGGTGCAGGAGGTCACCGGCACCACCGAGGACCAGGAGCCGAACGTTGCGACGCCGGCATCGGCGCCGACGAAGAGCGCACCCACGAAGAGCGCACCCACGAAGAGCCCAGCTGCTGAGAAGGCTCCGCGGCAGCGCCGCAGGAGCACCAGGCCCGAAGAGGGGACCGCGAAGTGACAGACATCCTCACGCCCGTCCTCACGAAGAACTGGGGCGACAAGAAGTCGTGGACCCTTCCCGCGTACGAGAGGACCGGGGGCTACAACGCCCTGCGCAAGGCCCTGACGATGACGCCCGACGGAGTCACCACCGCGGTCAAGGACTCCGGGCTGCGCGGCCGTGGCGGCGCGGGCTTCCCGACCGGCATGAAGTGGAGCTTCGTGCCGAAGGACAACCCGAACCCGAAGTACCTCGTCGTCAACGGCGACGAGTCGGAGCCGGGCACGTGCAAGGACATCCCGCTCATGCTGGCGTCGCCGCACACCCTGGTCGAGGGCGTCATCATCTCGTCCTACGCGATCGGCGTGCACACGGCCTTCATCTACATCCGTGGCGAGGTGCTGCACGTGGTGCGCCGCGTCCAGCAGGCCGTCGCGGAGGCCCGCGAGGCGGGCTACCTCGGGACGGACATCCTCGGCAGCGGCTTCGACCTGGAGATCATCGTCCACGCCGGCGCCGGTGCGTACATCTGTGGTGAGGAGACCGCGCTGCTCGACTCCCTCGAGGGGCGCCGGGGCCAGCCCAGGCTGCGTCCCCCGTTCCCGGCGGTCGCCGGCCTGTACGCGTCGCCCACGGTCATCAACAACGTCGAGTCGATCGCGTCCGTACCGAGCATCATCGACCGCGGCACGGAGTGGTTCGGCTCCATGGGGACGGAGAAGTCGAAGGGCTTCACCATCTACTCCCTGTCCGGCCACGTCGCCAACCCCGGTCAGTTCGAGGCGCCGCTCGGCATCACGCTGCGGCAGCTGCTCGAGCTCGCCGGCGGCGTCCGGGAGGGCCACCAGCTCAAGTTCTTCACGCCCGGCGGCTCCTCCACCCCCATCCTCACCGAGGAGCACCTCGACCTGCCTCTCGACTACGAGGGCATGGCCGGCGCCGGGTCGATGCTGGGGACGAAGGCACTGCAGATCTTCGACGAGACGACGTCGGTCGTACGGACGACGCTGCGCTGGGTCGAGTTCTACAAGCACGAGTCGTGCGGCAAGTGCACCCCGTGCCGCGAAGGCACCTGGTGGCTCGTCCAGATGCTTCGTGACTTCGAGGCCGGCACGGCCAAGCAGGGCGACATCGAGAAGATGCTCGACCTCTGCGACAACATCGGCGGCCGGTCGTTCTGTGCGCTCGCCGACGGGGCCGTCGCGTGCGTCACGAGCGCTGTGAAGTACTTCCGCAGCGAGTTCGAGGCCGGCTACCGGACCCCGGCGTGGGAGCTGCTGCCGTACGAGCTGAGCGCACGCTTCTCCGTCCCTGCGACCACGGGAGCCTACGTATGACCGTCACAGCCAAGGACACGGGCAAGGACACGAGCAAGGACACGAGCGTCGAGCAGGCGGTCGACCAGGTCACGCTGACGATCGACGGCATCGAGGTCAGCGTCCCCAAGGGGACACTGGTCATCCGCGCCGCCGAGCGGCTGGGCATCGCCATCCCACGCTTCTGCGACCACCCCCTGCTCGACCCCGTCGGCGCGTGCCGCCAGTGCATGGTCGAGGTGCCCGACATGGGCAACGGGCGCGGCATGCCGAAGCCGCAGGCGTCCTGCACGCTCGAGGCGATGCCCGGCATGAAGATCAACACCCAGCTGACGAGCCCCGTCGCCGAGAAGGCGCAGGCCGGGATGCTCGAGCTGCTGCTCATCAACCACCCGCTCGACTGCCCGATCTGCGACAAGGGCGGCGAGTGCCCGTTGCAGAACCAGACCATGTCGAACGGCTACGGCGAGTCCCGGTACGGCGGTGTGAAGCGCACGTTCCCGAAGCCCGTCCCGATCTCGGCGCAGGTCCTGCTGGACCGTGAGCGCTGCGTCCTGTGCGCACGCTGTACCCGGTTCTCCGAGCAGATCTCCGGTGACCCGTTCATCGCGCTCGTCGAGCGCGGCGCGCTGCAGCAGGTGGGCGTCTACGCCGAGCACCCGTACGACTCGTACTTCTCCGGCAACGTCATCCAGATCTGCCCGGTGGGCGCCCTCACCAGTGCCGACTACCGCTTCCAGGCTCGTCCCTTCGACCTCGTGTCGACGACGACCTCCTGCGAGCACTGCGCGTCGGGCTGCCAGCTCCGAACCGACCATCGCCACTACCAGGTGAAGCGTCGGCTGGCCGGCGCCGACCCCGAGGTCAACGAGGAGTGGAACTGTGACATCGGCCGGTTCGCGTTCGTCTACGGCAGGCTGCACGACCGGGTGACGATGCCGCTGCTGCGTGAGGACGGCGTCCTGCGACCCGCCTCGTGGCCGGAGGCCATCGACGCGGTGGTCGTCGGGCTGAAGGCGGCCGGCAGCCAGGTCGGCGTGCTGACGGGTGGCCGGCTCACGGTGGAGGCGGCATACGCCTACCAGCGGTTCGCCCGCACCGTCCTCGGCACGAACAACATCGACTTCCGGGCACGCGTCGCGTCAGCGGAGGAGGAGCAGTTCCTCGCCTCCACGGTCGCCGGTGTGGCACTGGACCGGTCGGTGACGTACGCGGACCTCGACCGGGCCGGCAAGGTCGTCCTGGTGGGCCTGGAGCCCGAGGAGGAGTCGCCGATCATCTTCCTTCGGCTGCGCAAGGCTGTCCGCAAGCGCAAGCTCCCGGTCGTCGCGGTCGCCCCGCTGCTGAGCAACGGCAACGCGAAGCTGTCGGCCACGCTCGTCCAGACCGCTCCCGCCGGTGAAGCGGATGCGCTCGCCGCTCTACCGGACGTCGACGCCGGCACCGTTGTGCTGCTCGGTGAGCGGCTCGCCGGTGTGCCGGGGGCGCTCTCGGCGGCTGTCGCGCTCGCCGACCGTACGGGCGCTCGGCTGGCCTGGGTGCCGCGGCGTGCCGGCGAGGTCGGCGCCATCGAGGCCGGCTGCCTGCCGACCCTGCTGCCCGGCGGCCGTCTGGTCGCCGACGGCGCGGCCAGGGTCGACGCCGGCTCGACGTGGGGTGTCTCCTCGCTGTCGGCCGAGCCCGGCCTGGACGTCAACGGCATGCTCGGAGCCGCCTCCGACGAGACGCTCAAGGCCCTCGTCGTGTCGGGCGCCGAGATCGGCGACTTCGCCGACCCCGTGAGTGCCCGCGACGCGTTCGAGCACGTCGGCTTCCTCGTGAGCATCGAGAACCGCCTGTCCGACATCGCCGCCCGCGCGAACGTCGTCCTCCCGGCCGCGCTCCTCGAGGAGCAGACCGGGACGTTCCTCGACTGGGAGCACCGGCCGCGCCGGGTGGACCGGGTCAACAAGGAGCTCCGCTCGCCGATGACCGACATCAGGATCCTCGCGGCGCTCTCCGACGCCCTGGGCTCCGACCTCGGGTTCCGCAACGCCGTCCAGGCCGCCGCGGAGCTCGCGGAGCTGTCCGGCTGGGACGGCAACCGCGCAGAGGTCCCGGCGTTCGCCGCGTCCGACGACACCATCACACCCGACGGCCTCCGCCTCGCCACGTGGCGGCAGCTGATCGACGACTCCCGTCACAACGACGGGGCCGACGAGCTCATGGAGACGGCTCCCGCGCCGGTCGCCAGGTTCTCCACCGCCACCGCCGCGCGCGCCGGGATCACCGAGGGCGAGCCGGTCACCGTCGGTACGGACCGGGGTCAGCTCACGTACCTCGCGGTCCTCGACGACACGGTCGTCGACGGCGTCGTGTGGGTTCCCTCCCGGGCGCCGGGCCAGAACGTGGCGGAGACGCTGGGTGCCCGTGCCGGTGACCCGGTGACTGCCAAGGAAGGATTTGCGTCATGACGGTCTTCAGTAGTGACCCGTGGTGGATCGTCCTGATCAAGGTCGTCTTCGTCTTCGTGTTCCTGCTCGCCATCACGATCTTCAACGTGTGGTACGAGCGCCGGCTGGTCGGCAAGATGCAGCAGCGCAAGGGCCCGATCATGAACGGCCCGCTCGGACTCGGCCAGGCGCTCGGTGACGGCCTCAAGCTCATGTTCAAGGAGGACTTCCGTCCCAGCGGCACCGACAAGTGGGTGTTCACCATCGCGCCGCTCCTCACGGGCGTCGCTGCGTTCACCGGGTGGTCGGTCATCCCGCTGGCCGGTGCGGTCGACATGTTCGGCGTCCACACCCGGCTGCAGCTCACCGACATGCCCGTCGCGGTCCTGTTCATCCTGGCCATCGCGTCGATCGGCATCTACGGCATCGTCCTCGCCGGGTGGGCGTCCACCTCGACGTACTCCCTGCTCGGCGGCATCCGCTCCACAGCGCAGATGATCAGCTACGAGATCTCGATGGGCCTCGCACTCGTCGCGGTCTTCCTCACCGCCGGGTCGATGTCGACGACCGACATCGTGGAGAGCCAGGCGACACCGTTCGGCGGCGTCGTGAGCTTCCTCCACATCCCCCAGTGGTACGCCCTGCTGCTGATCCCCAGCGCGGTGGTGTACTGCATCGCGATGGTGGCCGAGACCAACCGTGCGCCGTTCGACCTCGTCGAGTGCGAGCAGGAGCTCGTCTCCGGCTTCCTCACCGACTACTCGGGCTTCCGGTACGCGATCTACTTCCTCGCCGAGTACATCAACATGGCGACCGTGTCCGCGGTCGCGACGACGCTCTTCTTCGGCGGCTATCGCGCCCCCTGGCCGGTGCCGTGGATCATCCAGCTCAACCCGCGCGCACTCTCGTGGCTCGACTCGGGCTGGATGGGCCTCGCCTGGTTCACGCTCAAGGTGCTGATCTTCGTCGGCGGGTTCGTCTGGCTCCGCGGCACACTGCCCAGGTTCCGGTACGACCAGTTCATGGACCTCGGGTGGAAGGTGCTCATCCCGATCTCCGTCGCCTGGATCGTCCTCGTCAGCTTCGTACGGCTCGCCCAGGCGCAGAACTGGTTCACCCAGGCGTTCGTCCTGACGGCAGTCGGCGTCGTGGTCCTCCTCCTGGTCGCGTTCCTCATCTGGGACTGGCGACGCGGAGGCGACCACGAGGAGGAGCTGTCCGACACGAGCAGGACACCCTCGTACGACACGGGCGAGTTCGACCCGTTCGCCGGCGGCTACCCCGTACCTCCCATGCCAGGGCAGGTGCTCCCAGAGCTTGTCGGCGTGCTCCGCGCGTCGGCCACGGAGACGGCTGGTCCGGGCTCCGTACCCGAGCCCGATAAGGAGGACGCCTGATGGGTCTGTTCGACCAGTGGGCCGGCTTCGGCGTGACCTTCATGACGATGTTCCGCCCCACGTTCACCCAGGGCTACCCCGAGGGGTGGGGCAACAAGAAGAAGGCGAAGGAGAAGGTCACCGCGCCGCGCTTCCACGGTCGTCACCAGCTCAACCGCTGGCCCGACGGCCTCGAGAAGTGCGTGGGCTGCGAGCTGTGCGCCTGGGCCTGCCCGGCCGACGCGATCTACGTCGAGGGCAGCGACAACAGCGAGGACCAGCGGTTCTCGCCCGGTGAGCGGTACGGCTCGACCTACCAGATCAACTACCTGCGCTGCATCTTCTGCGGGCTGTGCATCGAGGCGTGCCCGACACGCGCCCTCACCATGACGAACGAGTTCAAGCTGGCCGACTACTCCCGCGCGAAGCTCATCTTCACCAAGGAGGACCTGCTGGCGCCGCTGCTGCCCGGCATGGAGCAGCCGCCGCACCCGCGCCGCCTCGGCGACGACGAGGAGGAGTACTTCCGCGGGCTGCCGGCGACCGGCCAGTCGGACCTGCGCACGTGGACGAACCAGAAGGAGGCGACGTCATGACGGCGTTGCTCGTACCTCTCGTGACCGGCGACGCCGTCGCGTTCTGGATCTGCGGTCCTCTGATGGTGGCCGCGGCGCTCGCCATGGTCCTGTTCCGGAAGGCGGTCTACTCGGCGCTGGCCCTGGCCGGCGTCATGGTCAACCTGGCCATCATCTACGCCTCCCAGGATGCGCCGTTCCTGTTCGTCGTGCAGATCATCGTCTACACCGGCGCGGTGATGATGCTCTTCCTGTTCGTCGTCATGCTCGTCGGCGTCGACAGCAAGGACTCGATGGTCGAGAGGATCCAGGGCCACACGGTGGCCTCGGTCCTCGCAGCCGTCGGGGCGTTCATCCTCCTGGCGGCGTACGTCGGAAACAGCCTCGTGTCGAAGACGACGGGGGTCGGCGAGGCCAACGCGCAGTACGGCGGCAACGTGCAGGGCCTGGCGGCGCTCCTGTTCGGCAAGTACGTGCTCGCGTTCGAGGCCACCTCGGCGCTGCTCATCACAGCGGCCGTGGGTGCGATGGTCCTGGCCTACGCGGAGCGCCTCACGCCGAGGCTCAACCAGCGGGCCCGGGCAAAGGCGCGCATCGCGGAGTACGCCGCCAACGGCGTCCACCCCGGGCCGCGACCCAGCTCCGGTGTGTACGCGCGTCACAACGCGATCACGTCGCCGGCCCTCCTGCCTGACGGCACCGTGTCGCAGGACTCCGTCTCGTCGGTGCTCATCACCCGCATCGGCCTGCCGGACGTCGACGCGCTCGCGGCGCCCACGAAGAAGGCCTTTGCTGCCATGGAGGCGGCACAGGGCGCAGACGAGGAGGACGTGTGAACCCCAACTACTACGTGGTGCTGGCGGCCATCCTGTTCACGATCGGGATCGTCGGCTTCCTCGTCCGCAGGAACGCGCTCGTGCTGTTCATGTCCGTCGAGCTCATGCTCAACGCCTGCAACCTGCTGCTGGTCAGCTTCAGCCGCGTGCACGGCAACCTCGACGGCCAGGCCGCGTCGTTCTTCGTCATGGTGGTGGCGGCCGCCGAGGTCGTCGTCGGGCTGTCGATCATCGTGATGATCTACCGCGCACGGCACTCCGCGAACGTCGACAACGAGAACCTGCTCAGGTACTAGGGGAAACGGTGACTCTGCTCGAAGGTCTGACGCCGGTGGCGGCCACCGGTCTGTTCCCGCTCGCCTGGCTGATGATCGCGATCCCGCTGGTCGTGGCGGGGCTCCTGCTGCTGCTCGGCCGGGTGACCGACGGGTTCGGTCACTACGTGGCCACACTGGCCCCCATCGCGTCGTTCGTCGTCGCGGTCGCCCTGTTCGCAGGCCTGCTCGGCCGGCCGGAGGCGCAGCGGGCCGTCACCGTCCCCATGTACACGTGGATCAAGACCGGGTCCTGGACGGTTGAGGCGAACCTGCTCATCGACCCGCTGTCGATCGTGTTCGCGCTGCTGGTGACCGGCGTCGGAGGCCTCATCCACGTCTACTCGATCGGGTACATGGCTCACGACCCCGGCCGTCGGCGCTTCTTCGCCTACCTGAACCTGTTCATCGCGGCGATGCTCACGCTCGTTCTCAGCGACAACTACCTGGTCCTGTTCGTCGGCTGGGAGGGTGTGGGCCTCGCCTCGTACCTGCTGATCTCGTTCTGGCAGCACAAGCCCACCGCTGCCACTGCCGGCAAGAAGGCGTTCGTCGTCAACCGCGTCGGCGACCTCGGCATGACGATGGCGATCTTCACGATGCTCGCCATGTTCGGCTCGAGCTCCTTCGAGGCCGTCAACGCCGGAGCCTCCAAGATGTCCCCGTTCTGGGTGACGCTGCTGGGCCTGCTGCTCCTCGTCGGTGCCTGCGGCAAGTCGGCACAGGTGCCGTTGCAGTCCTGGCTGCTGGACGCGATGGAGGGCCCCACTCCGGTGTCGGCCCTCATTCATGCCGCCACCATGGTGACCGCCGGCGTGTACCTCGTGGTCCGCTCGCACGCCGTCTACGCGGAGACGTCCGTCGCGGCGCTCGCCGTCGCCATCGTCGGCACGGTCACGCTGCTCGCCGGCGCCTGGATCGGAACCAGCAAGGACGACATCAAGAAGGTGCTCGCCGGCTCGACGATGTCGCAGATCGGCTACATGATGCTGGCCGCCGGCATCGGGCCCACGGCGTACGCCTTCGCGATCTTCCACCTGCTGACCCACGGCTTCTTCAAGGCCAACATGTTCCTCGGCGCCGGCTCCGTGATGCACGGCATGGCCGACGACGTGAACATGCGCCACTACGGCGGCCTGGCGAAGTCCATGCAGATCACCTACTGGACGTTCCTCATGGGCTATCTCGCCATCATCGGGACGCCGTTCTTCTCCGGCTTCTACTCCAAGGACTCGATCATCGAGGCCGCCTGGGAGAAGCAGCCCGTGCTCGGTGCCCTGGCGCTCATCGCCGCAGGCGTCACCGCCTTCTACATGACCCGGCTCATGTTCATGACCTTCTGGTCGCGCAAGCGCTGGCAGGAGGGCGTGCATCCGCACGAGTCGCCCGCCGTCATGTGGGTACCCCTCGTCCTGCTCGCCATCCCGTCCGTCATCGCCGGCATGGTCATGAACTCGTGGATCGGCGGCTGGCTCGCTCCGGCCGTCGGCGGCGAGGTTCCCGTCGGGGTGTCGTGGCTGCCGCGCGTCAGCGTCATCGGCCTCGTCACGCTGGCTGTCGTCATCGCCGGTGTCCTGGTCGCGTACCTCGTCTTCGGTCGCACGAGCATCCCGGAGTCGGTGCCGTACACCCGGAACGTCTTCACGATCATGGGACGCCACGACCTGTACGGGGACACGTTCAACGAGGTCGTCTTCATGCGGCCCGGCGAGGCGCTGACCCGAGGCATCGTGGCCCTCGACGACGGCGTCGTCGACGGTGCTGTCCAGGGCGGCGCGTCGCTGGCCCTCGGCCTCGGGGGCGGGCTCCGCAGGCTTCAGAACGGGTACGTCAGGTCGTACGGCCTGACGATGGTCATCGGCGTCATCGTCGTCGGCCTCGCCCTCGTCATCGGCCGTCTGGTCTGAAAGGAGGGGTGAGATGCTGACGATCCTCGCGCTGCTGCCGCTCGTCGGTGGGCTCGTGGTGTGGTTCCTGAAAGGCACCATGGCCCGCTACGTCGGGCTCGCGGTCGCCCTGGTCACGTTCGTCTACTCGGTCGTCGTCGCGGCGGTCCACCTCCGTGGCACCGACCTGTCGGAGCACCAGGTGTGGATCAAGGCGTTCGGCGCCTACTACGCCCTGGGCCTCGACGGCATGGGCCTGCTCATGGTCCTGCTCACCACCCTGCTCGTCCCGGTCGTGCTGCTCGCCGAGCAGCGCTCCGACGAGGAGGGGCGTTGGGGCGGTCAGGTGTGGACCGGGCTCGTGCTGATCCTCGAGTCCCTGAGCCTGTACGTGTTCCTTGCCACCGACGTGCTGCTGTTCTACATCTTCTTCGAGGCCACCCTCATCCCGATGTACTTCCTGATCGCCGGCTGGGGCGGCCCGAAGCGTGCCAGGGCGGCGGTGAAGTTCCTGCTGTTCTCGCTCGCCGGCGGACTCGTGCTCCTGTTCAGCGTCATCGGCCTCGGCATCTCCTTCGCCAACCAGGGTGCCCCCAGCTACCTGATCGAGGACCTCGTCAAGCTCAACGTGTCGCCGTCGACGCAGATGCTGCTGTTCCTCGGCTTCTTCGTCGCGTTCGCCGTCAAGGCCCCGATGGTGCCCGTCCACACCTGGCTGCCGGACGCGGCCGAGCAGGCCACGCCGGCGACGTCGACGCTGCTGGTCGGCATCCTCGACAAGATCGGCACGTTCGGGATGATCCGGTTCTGCATCGGGCTCTTCCCCGAGGCGTCGAGGCTCGCGACGCCCGTCGTCGTGGTCCTCGCCCTGATCTCGATCCTGTACGGCGCGCTCGCCGCCATCGGCCAGCGGAACATGCTCCGCCTGGTCGCGTTCACCTCGGTGAGCCACTTCGGGTTCATGGTGCTGGGCGTCTTCGCCCTGACCACGCAGTCGATCTCCGGGACCATCTTCTACATGGTGAACCACGGGTTCTCCACGGCCGTGCTGTTCCTCGTCGTCGGCTACCTCGCGAGGCGTCGCGGGTCGGTGGAGATCACGAGCCTGGGGGGAGTGTTCCAGGTCGCCCCGGTCATGGCCGGCATGCTGCTGCTGGGAGGCCTCGCCTCGCTGTCGCTGCCCGGCATGGGCAGCTTCGTGGGCGAGTTCCTCGTGCTCGCCGGCACGTGGAGCAGGTACCCGGTGATCGCCGCGGTCGGCACGCTCGGCACCGTGCTGGCCGCCCTGTACATCCTCATCATGTACCAGCGCACCATGACGGGCCCGGTCACCGAGCAGACCAGGGAGTACGTGACGAGCGACGCGACGTGGCGTGAGCGCCTGGCGCTGGCGCCCGTGATCCTGGCGCTGCTCGTGCTCGGCTTCTTCCCCAAGCCGGTGCTGGACATCACCGACCAGACGGCGAAGCAGTCCATGACGACGCTGAACGTCAGCGACCCGGCCCCGACGGTCGGGCAAGGAAGGTAGACGATGACCACCCTTCTGGAGATCGCCGCTCCGACGATCGAGTACCGCCTGCTCGGCCCGGTGCTCATCGTCTTCGTCGGCGCCTGCCTCGGTGTGCTCATCGAGGCGCTCGTGCCGCGGCACCTTCGCGACGAGGGCCAGCTCATCGTCACCGGAGTGTCGCTGCTCGGCGCGCTGTTCGTCCTGTGGCGCACGTGGGGCCCTGACTGGCGGTCGGTCGGCGCCATGGGAGCGGTCTCCGTCGACGGCCCCACCCAGGCGATCTGGCTGCTGATCCTCGTCTTCGCGCTGCTCTCGGCGCTGCTGTTCGCGGAACGCAGGCTGAGCTCCGGCGTGACGAGCTTCACCCCGATGGCCGCCGCGGTGCCCAACTCGACGCTCGAGCGTGAGGCCGCCGCCGCGCGGGTCGAGCACACCGAGGTCTTCCCGCTCCTGCTGTTCGCGGTCTCCGGCATGCTGCTGTTCCCGGCGGCGAACGACCTGCTGACGATGTTCGTCGCGCTGGAGATCCTGTCCCTGCCGCTGTACCTCCTGAGCGGCCTGGCCCGCTACCGCCGCCTGCTGAGCCACGAGGCCGCGCTGAAGTACTTCCTCCTCGGCTCCCTCTCGAGCGCGATCTTCCTGTTCGGTGCCGCCCTGCTGTACGGCTACTCCGGCTCGTTCACGTTCAGCGTCATCGACGCGGCCGTCGCGACGCCGACCGAGCACGACACGCTGCTCGTCACCGGCATGGTGATGCTCATGGTGGGGCTGCTGTTCAAGATCGGCGCCGTACCGTTCCACTCCTGGACCCCGGACGTGTACCAGGGCGCGCCGACGCCGGTCACCGCCTTCATGGCGGTCTGCACCAAGCTCGCGGCGATCGGGGCGCTGCTGCGCCTGCTGTTCGTGGCGCTCGGCGGCAGCCGCTGGGAGTGGCAGCCGGTCGTGGCGGGCATCTCTGTCCTCACGATGCTCGTCGGCGCGGTCCTCGCGATCGTCTCGAGGGACATCAAGCGACTGCTCGCGTACTCGTCGGTCACGCACGCGGGCTTCCTCCTCACCGCCGTGGTCGGCGCCTCGACGATGACCACCGGTCTTCCCGTCGGCCAGATCGGCAGCGCCGCCGCCATCGTCGTGTACATGGCCGCGTACGGCTTCGCCACCCTGGGCGCGTTCGGCATCGTGATGATGGTCCGGGGCGTCGCGGGCGAGCGGAACGACCTCTCGGCCTGGCAGGGGATCGGGCGCAGGCACCCCTGGATCGGCGCGGCGATGACCCTGTTCATGCTGAGCTTCGCCGGCATCCCGCCCACAGCGGGCTTCATCGGCAAGTGGGCCGTGTTCAGCGCGGCCTGGCGCGGCGGGTACTGGTGGCTCGTGCTGATAGCCGTGATCCTCAGCCTCGTGGCCGCGTACTTCTACCTGCGGGTCGTCGCCGTCATGTTCTTCTCGGAGCCGGCCACCGAGGTCAGCGACGTGCACGTCGTGATGCCGGGCCTCGGGACGACGGTGGTCATCGCTGTCGGCGCTGTGATGTCGGTGCTTCTCGGTATCCTGCCCGGATGGATCGTGGACCTGGCCGCCTCGGCGTCGCAGCTGCTGAGGTGACAGTGGACCTGGACGAGGCGGAGGAGGCCCTGTCCGAGTGGGTGAAGGACCTGCTCGCGACGATCGAGGACAGGCTGCTGGAGGCGGCCAGTGCTCGCACCGAGTTCGTGACCGAGGTCGCGCGGCACATCACAAGGGCCGGCGGGAAGCGGTTCCGGCCGATGCTGGTGGCGCTGGCGGCAGGGATCGGCCGGGACCTGGGTCGTGAGGTCGACGCGGAGAGCGTCGTCAAGGCGGCGCTGGTCGTCGAGCTGACGCACGTCGCCTCGCTCTACCACGACGACGTCATGGACTCCGCCGAGCTGCGGCGCAGTGCGCCCAGCGCCAACGCGGTGTACGACAACTCGGTCGCGATCATGGTCGGCGACTTCCTGTTCGCCAGGGCGTCGAGCGTCGTGGCAACGCTGGGTACGGACTTCGTGACGGTCCAGGCCGAGACGTTCGCACGGCTCGTCCAGGGCCAGATCGCCGAGCTGCTCGGGCCGCGGGGCGCCGCGCCCGTCGAGCACCACCTCGCAGTCGTGGCTGACAAGACCGGCTCGCTGATCGCGACGTCCGCCCGCTTCGGGGGGATGGTGGCCGGCCTTGGCGAGGCCGACCTCGACGCACTGACGCGGTTCGGGGAGGAGATCGGGGTGGTCTTCCAGCTCTCCGACGACCTCATCGACATCACGAGCGACACCACGGGCAAGACTCCGGGGACCGACCTCCGCGAGGGCGTACAGACCTTGGCGACCCTCACCCTCGCAGCGTCGACCGACCCTGCGGACGCGGAGCTCGCCGCCATGGTCGGGCGGCCCCTCGACGAGGCCGAGGTGCGACGGGCGCTGCCTCTGCTGCGCGCGCACCGCGTCATCGCGGAGACTCGGGACGAGGTCCTGCGGCGTGCGGAGGTCGCCCGCTCGTACCTGTCAGGCCTCCCCGAGGGGCCCGCGAAGCGAGGCCTCGAGGCCCTCTGCGACACGGTCGTCACCCGGACAGCCTGAACCGTGGTCGTCTCGCCCGACCTCGAGACCGGTCCCGACGGCCTCGCCCGTTCCTGGGGGTCGACCGACCCCCTGCTGCGCGAGTACTACGACACCGAGTGGGGGATGCCGGTACGCGATGAGCGCGGCGTCTTCGAGAGGCTGAGCCTGGAGGCCTTCCAGTCGGGCCTGTCGTGGCTGACGATCCTCCGCAAGCGGCCCGCCTTCCGAGACGCGTTCGCGCAGTTCGACCCGGACGTCGTGGCGGGCTTCGGCGAGGCGGACGTCGCACGCCTCATGGGAGACGCCGGCATCGTCCGGAACCGGCTCAAGGTCGACGCCACGATCGCCAACGCCCGGGCGACGGTCGCGCTCCGCGAGTCCGGAGGCTTGGCGGAGCTGGTGTGGTCGTACGTCCCGGAGGCGACCCCGGCCCCCATGACCTGGGCCGAGGTCCCGACACAGTCTCCCGAGTCGGTCGCCCTGTCCAAACGCCTCAAGCGCGAAGGGTTCCGGTTCGTGGGACCGACGACGCTGTACGCACTGATGAGCGCGATCGGCATCGTCGACACCCACCTCATGGGCTCGCACCGCAGGGGCTGCTCGGGGATCTGGCCCGAGTAGGGACCCCAGTAGGGGCGAGGCCTCGCGCCGCGCGGCTGCGGCCGATGCGCTGGCCCTTCTCTCAGGAGGCGTGCCACCCACGGCCCTTACCGCCTCACCAGATGCTGACCCGCTTCTCCGGCGCCAGCCACAGGGCATCCGACTCGACGACGGCGAACGCGGAGTAGAAGTCCTCGATGTTGCGCACGATCTGGTTGCAGCGGAACTCCGCGGGCGAGTGCGGGTCGGTCGCGAGGCGCTGCAGGACAAGGGCGTCCCGTGACTTCGTCTGCCAGACCAACGCCCAGCTGATGAACAGACGCTGGAGCCCCGTCAGGCCGTCGACCGGCGCCTGGTCCTCGCCGCCGGCGAGCCGCCACGCCTTGATCGCGATCCCGAGTCCCCCGAGGTCGCCGATGTTCTCGCCGATCGTCAGCTCACCGTTCACGAAGTGCCCGGGTGCCTGGACGGGGGAGAGCGCGTTGTACTGGTCGACGAGCGCTGCTGTCCGCTCCTCGAAGGCGGCACGGTCCGCGTCGCTCCACCAGTTCCGGAGCTTGCCCTCCCCGTCGCAGGTGGACCCCTGGTCGTCGAAGCCGTGGCCGATCTCGTGGCCGATGACGGCGCCGATGGCGCCATAGTTCACCGCGTCGTCGGCCAGGGCCGAGAAGAACGGCGGCTGGAGGATGGCCGCGGGGAACACGATCTCGTTGCGGAGCGGGTGGTAGTAGGCGTTGACCGTCTGCGGGTACATCTGCCACTCGTCGGGGTTCATCGGACCCCCCAGCTTGCTCAGCGCGTAGTCCAGCTCGAACGCCGACACCCGCTCCACGTTGCCGACGAGGTCGCCGGGGATGATCGAGAGTGCCGAGTAGTCGCGCCACACGGTGGGGAAGCCGATCTTCGGCCGGAACGCTGCGAGCTTCACCAGCGCCTCCGCCTTGGTCTCCGGCGTCATCCACTCCAGGTCGTTGATGGAGATGCGGTACGCCTCGATGAGGTTCGCCACGAGTACGTCCATGCGCTCCTTGGCCGTCGTGCTGAAGCGGCGTTCCACATAGATCTTGCCGATCGCCTCCCCCAGCGCCCTCTCGGCGAGCGCGACGCCCCGCTTCCAGCGCTCCCGCAGCTGGGGCGTCCCCTGAAGCGTGCGCTCGTAGAAGCCGAAGCGCTCGTTGACGAAACGGCTCGACAGGTAGGGGCTCGTCCCCGAGATGGCGTGGAACCGTGCCCAGGAGCGCCACTGGCCCAGCCGTTCGTCGGTGAGCAGGGGGGCCACGTCGACGAAGAAGGAGGGCTGGCAGTCGACGACCAGCCCCAGACCGCTGACCGAGGCACCGTCGAGGACGAGGTCCCACCCGAAGCCGGGCGCCTCCTCCGCGAGCTCGCCGACCGTGCGCGGGTTGTACATCTGGCGCAGGTCGCGGGTCCGTACCCGGTCCCAGTGGCAGGCCGCGACCGCCTTCTCGAGCGCGACCACGTCCTCAGCCTGCCGCTCGGCGTCCTCGACGCCGGCGAGCGCGAGGGTACGGGCCACGTGGTGCCCGTACTCGACGAGGATCTCGGCGTGCTGCTCCTCGCGGTAGTACGACTCGTCCGGCAGGCCGAGCCCGTCCTGCGCGACGAAGAACACGTACTGCTGCGGGTCGCCCGGGTCGGCCTCCACGTCGCAGCCCCACAGCGAGGTGAGGCCGTAGCGCAGCGCCCAGCCGAGGTAGGACTGCAGGGCCAGAACCGAGTCGATGCCTTCGACGCGCTCCAGGAGAGGCGCCAACGGAGCATCGTCGAGCTCCTCGACGCGCTGGGCATCCATGAAGTCCCCGTACAGCGCGGCGATCTTCGTCTGCTCCTCCGTCAGCGTCGTCGGATCCGCCGCCACGAGCTCGTCGCAGATCGCGTGGACCTCGGCCTCGGAGTCGTCGCGAAGCCGTACGAACGCGCCCGTCATCGGCTTGTCCTCGGGGATCGGCTCGGTCTCGAGCCACCGTCCGTTGACGTGGCGGTACAGGTCGTCGGCGATCCGGACGCTGGTGTCGAACTGGGTCGGGTCGAGTGCTTGGGTCACCGCGCCATGCTAGCGAGCCCCCTGGCGTGCTCCGGTACGGCCCGAACCGCGTCCAGCCACTCGCCGACGGGTCCGCCTAGTGGCCCCACTCGATGCTGAGCACCCGCCTGGTCGCGTCCGCTCGGGCGGTCCAGGACTGGTTGTAGTCGGTCCCGCTCGTCGTCGTATCCGCGTCGAACGAGGCCGACAGGCGGTAGTGGACCGGGACCAGCGCACTGGCGATCGAGGAGTCCGTGGCGTCGACGACCCACTGCGCGCCGCTCACCGGGTCCGCGACGACGAGGTCCCGCTTGATGGTGGAGGCGATGACCGCCCGGGGGCTGTGCTCGTTCATGGGGCAGTTCGGAGGGCTGAGCTGCTGGTAGTCCAGGCAGGCCGCCAGCGAGGCCTGAGCGGCGACGACCAGGGCGGACTTCCCCTCCGGCGTCACCTCGACCGGCAGGTCGGCGATCGGCTTGGCATAGCTGAGGTCGTTGACCGTGAGCCGGGTCGTCGACTGGTACTCGAGGTAGGGGAGCCCGGTCGTCAGGGAGTACGTCCCGGGCACGAGCTCGAGCTCGACCACGGGCCCGATCCTCTGCCCGTTGATGACGAGCGGCACCCTGTCGCTGCGCGCCGCGCTCAGCCGTACCGTCGTCGTGCTGGCCGCCAGCTGCCAGTTCCCGTCGTCGCGCTTGACAACCTTGTAGTCGGACACCACCGCCTGGCTTCCGAGCTGGTACGAGGCGTGGATCGTGCTGGCCGTCGCGTCCGCAGGCGGGACGTTGACGTTCGTGATCGGGGCCGCGGCGAGCGACGCCTTGAGCGCGTCCGGGACGAGCAGTGCCCGGCTGCCGCCACCGACCGGCCCGTAGGAGAGGGCTGCGTCGATGTCGCCGGCAGCCAGCGCCGTCAGGTACCCCTTGACGGCGAGGTCTCCGCGGGGGACCTTCGGCGCGGACGGCTGGGCGGACGAGGGGATGACGATGTCGGCGGGTACGGCGACCGGCCGGTTGGCGTCCCAGACGCCGTAGCCGATACCGCCTGCGACCAGGGCGAGAGCCACGCCGAGGCTCCAGAGCAAGGGTCTGGGACCGCGTTTCACCTTGACTGCAGGCTCTCCGGGGGCGGCGAACCGTGCGGCCCCGGGGTGGTCGAGCGCCGGCTCCCGGAGAGGCTTGGGCACCGCCGCCGTCGTGATCTGCACGGGGATCTGGGCGGCCGGCAGAGCGCCGCGCTCCTCCGGCGGCGAGAACGCCGTGGGCTGGTCGGGCACGTCGTCCGGGGTCCATCGGCTGGGCTCAGGCCACGCGGGCATCGTCCTGGGCAGGTCGCCGGCCGGCGGCGCGACGAGGTGCGTCGGCCCCCACACGTCGTCGTCGGGCCCTTCGGGCTCCGTACCGGCGAGCAGGCCCGCAGGAGCGGGCGTCGGGGGCGACGCGGGCTGGGTCACAGGACGGTCCAGGTCTCCGCGCCTCGGAGCAGTGACTGCAGGGCGGCGTCCGGGTCGTCCGGGCGGCCGGCCGTCTCGAGCTGCTGCCTGGCCGCGTCGTCGTACGCAGGCCGCTCGACGTCCCGGAAGATGCCGATCGGCGCCCGCCGGAGCTCGCCCGCATCCGTGAGTCGGGACAGGGCGAAGGCCAGTGTCGGGTCATCGCAGTGCGCGTCATGGACGAGGAGCGAGTCGATCCCGACGTCATCGACGTCGACGATCGACAGCTCACCGGTCGACCCGTCACGCAGGACGCCCTTCGCACCGTCGGCGAACGTGACGGGCTCGCCGTGGACGAGCCTGATGAGGGAGTCTCCCGCCCCCTTGCCCTTGACCGCGTCGTAGGCGCCGTCGTTGAAGATCGGGCAGTTCTGGTAGATCTCGACGAACGACGCGCCGCGGTGGCTCGCCGCGGCCGTCAGCACCTCGCTCAGACCCGCCCGGTCCGAGTCGACCGCTCGTGCGACGAACGTGGCCTCGGCGCCGATCGCCAGCGACAAGGGGTTGAAGGGCACCTCGAGCGATCCCATGGGAGAGGACTTGGTCACCTTCCCCTGCTCCGAGGTGGGGGAGAACTGGCCCTTGGTGAGGCCGTAGATCCGGTTGTTGAACATCACGATCCGGACGTCGACGTTGCGCCGGAGCGAGTGGATCAGGTGGTTGCCACCGATCGACAGCGCGTCGCCGTCACCGGTGA
>JACRAA010000268.1 GCA_016213595.1 Actinomycetota bacterium
GGTCGACGCCGGAGGGGATGGTTCGGGCTGCCCCGCTGCCGAAGACGACTTTCGCGCCGGCCGACCCCGCGGCAGCGATGACAGGAAACACCGCCTCGAGGTAGTCCGTCACTGTCTGCGCAGGGAAGGCCGGGTCGGAGAGCTTCAGCTGGCCCGGAAACAGGATCGCGAAGGACGGGCAGCTGTCTGGAGCGTCATAACCGGGATGACGTTCCCACCCGCCCACACCGTCGTCCTGCACGAGGTTTCCCACGATGGTCGGTTCGACGTAGTCGGCTCCAGCCCGCATGACCTCGGCGGACTGGGCACCGGGCACGATTACTCCGTACTGGTACGTGTCGGGCTCCTTTGATCGGTGAGCTGGTTGAGGCTGCCGGATGAGACCGAGTCTCCGAAGCCGGTGCAACGGAGCACGGAGGTCATCGCCGCGGCACTGGGCTAGGGCCCGGAATGGGGTCCGGGTCCGGGTCCAGCTGACGACGCCAGGCGGCCACGCCGAACCACTCCCCCATGAACCAGGCCGGCAGGCTGAGCCCCACGGCGACCGTCAGGGGTGGCAGCACGACGACCGGGGCCAGCGCGACCAGGAACAGTGGTGTGAGCAGGCTGCGGACCGGTCGTCGCATCAGCAGCAGGGCAGTCAGGCCGAGCACGTCATGGCGGCTGGCGTTGAGGGGTTGGGCGGACGCAGCCGCAACGTACGCCGCGACGAAGATGCAGGCCGCCCAGACCACCGGCACGAGGAAGCCGACAACCGCGACCCGCATGCCGACCTCGACCCGGGTGACGGCGTAGGTGTTCAACGCGCCCAGCCCCAGCACGACCACCAGCAGCAAGCTCACGGGAAGGTCACGCCGCCAGGTCACACGCACCTGTCCCAGTGGCGTCATGAACGGCTCCTCCTCGTACCGGTCGAGGTCGCTCACCACCCGCATCACCCCGGCCAGCCCAGGCCCCACCCCGACGATCGTGGCGACCGCAAGGAGCGCTGCCCAGTTCGAGGCGAAGAAGGCGGCGGGCTTGCGCAGGGCGACCAGAAGCCTGGACGACCTACTTGATGCCGGAGTTGACAAAGCCATTGACGAAGTACCTCTGGAAGATGACGAACAGCACGATCATCGGCAGCGCCGAGAGCGTCGTCCCTGCCATCAGCAGGTCCCACTGGGTGTTCGACTCCTGCCGGAACACGGACAGGCCGACCTGGATGACCCGAAGGTTCTCGCTGGTGGTCACCAGGAGGGGCCACAGGAAGTTGTTCCAGCCGCCCTCGAAAGCCAGCAACGCCACGGTGAGCAGCCCCGGCTTGATCTGCGGGGTGATGATCTGAGCCCAGATCCTCGGCTCCGACAGTCCGTCGATCCGGGCGGCCTCGATCAGCTCGGTCGGAGTCGTCACGTAGAACTGACGCAGCAGGAAGATCGAGAACGCCGAGACCATGCCAGGCACCAGGAGCGCCCACCATGAGTCGATCCAGCCCTGACCTCCCTGGCCGAAGATGTCGTTCCCGCCGAAGAGGGGCATGAACCGCGCCAGAAGGAAGTCCGGGATCACGATCGCGTAGAACGGGATCATCATCGTGGCCAGGAGCCAGGCGAAGATCCACGGCGCCGCCCTGAACCGCAGCTTGGCCAGTGCATAGCCGGCCGAGGCGCCGAACAGCATCGTGGTGACCACCTGGCTGGCACCGATGATGAAGCTGTTGCGCGCATAGATGTGGAACGGAGCGGCTTGGAGCGCTCGCACGAAGTTCTCGAAGTGCCAGGTACGGGGGAAGAACGGCGGGTTGACCTCAGCGAGCTCCACCGGGGAGCGCACCGCGGTGAAGACCATCCACGCGAACGGAGTCACCATGACCAGGGAGACTGCCGCCAGCAGGATCCAGAGGACCACGCGGCTGACGAGCCGCTGCCGCTTCTGGGAGCGGCCACGGACAGGCGCCGAGGGGGCGGCCGCGTGAGCAGTGTCGGCCGCGACCTCCCCGGGAACCAGAACCGGAAACTCGAGATTGTCAGTCGCCATCGGTGCTCCCTACAAGCCTGCGCGAGATGTATGTCACGACTACCAGGACGAGAAGCAGCACCACGGACATGGCGGAGGCGTACCCCATGCGGTACTGCTGGAAGGCCGCGACGTAGATCTGGTAAGTGATCACGGTGGTGGCGTTGGCCGGTCCGCCGTTCGTCAGGACGTAGATCAGGTCGAAGGTCTGGAAGTTGGCGATGACCGAAGTGGCCAGCACGAAGAACGTCGCGGGCCGCAGCATGGGTACCGTGATGTTCCAGAACTTCTGGATCGTGTTCGCCCCATCGACGTCCGCGGCCTCGTACAGGTGCGGCGAGACTCCCTGGAGCGCGGCGAGGTAGATCAGCATCTTGAGGCCGATGCTCTGCCAGATGCCGACCACCATGACCGCAGGAAGTGCCAGCGAGGTGCTCGTCAGCCAGTTGCTGGGCGATATCCCGACGAGCCCGAGGATCCGGTTGGCCAAGCCGTTGGGGCCCGGTGCGTAGATCCACAGCCAGATCATCGCGATCGCCACGGTCGCTGTGACATGGGGCATGAAGATCAAGGTACGGAACCACGACTGGCCACGCAGTCCCTGGTTCAGGGCGACGGCAAGGACCAGAGCGATGAATATCGAGATCGGCACCACGACCACGACCATGAGGAGGTTGTGCCCCAGGGCAGACCAGAACACGGAGTCGCCGGCCAGCTCCGCGTAGTTGGCGCCCGCGTTGAACTCGGGCGGGTTCACGACGTCGTAGTCGCTGAAGCTCAGCATGATGGCCACGACGACCGGTCCACCTATCCACACCAAGGTGTGCACGAGGGCCGGAAGGCTCAGCAGCCAACCCCATAGCTTCTCTGCGCGCAACGACGAGCGCCGCCGCCGCGTGATGGGCGTTGTGTTCAACACCTCAGCTGTGGCCAGGCTCATCGATGTGCTCCGCTCTCCGCGGCGCTGCGTCTGCCGTCTGAGACGGGGGCGAACCAGTGGTGCATGTGGTGACTCAAGATGTGTCTCCCTGTGATCAACCGCTTCGTCGCGGTGAAGGATCGGGTCGGAGTCGGTGTGAAGCCACCATGCCTAGGTGGTACGGATGGGGCTTGAGCAGCCGACTGTCGTGGCGGTGCGGTGGAGGGTGCCCGGCACCGCAGCCCTTCGTACGTCGGGGGCGGTGCCAGGCATCCCGCTCACTTCACGCGGGCGATCGACTCCTCTGCCATCTTCTGCAGCTCGTCGATGGCCTGCTTGACCGTCTTCGTGCCGAGGACCGCACCTTCGACGATGGGGTCCATCTTGCCGCGGATCTCCATCCATGCAGGTGTGCCACCGTCGGTGACGGACGCATCGAGGTTCTGCTGGCAGAAGTCGAGGATCTTGTTGCCACCCAGGTCGGTCCCCTTGGCGATGTTGGAGTTCGCCGGCACCTTGCCCGTGCTCTTGCTGGCCGCTACCAGTGCATCGTTGGACAGCATGTACTGCATCACGGCGAGGGCGGCATCGGGGGACTTGCTCCGCGTCGAGAGGCCGACCAGAGTGCCACCCTGGTAGAGGATCTTCTTGCTGCCATCGGCGGTCGGGCACAGCACCATGCCGAGGTTCTCGTCCTTGATGAGCTCCGGGCTCTGCTTGCTGAACGTGGGCCAGACACTCGAGCTCTGCCAGCCGAGCAGGTTCTCCCCCTTCTGGTACGAACCCGGCTGTCCCGTCGCCACCCGCTGGTTGACATCGGACAGCCCCTCCTTCTGCAGCATGACCATCCACTCCAACGCCTTCACCGCCTGGTCGGAGTTGAAGTAGCACTTCATGCCGTCGTCGCTGAACTGGGTGCCACCGAAGGCGAAGGTCATCTGGCCCCAGACCTGACGCAGGCTGGACGCCAGCATGTCCAGAGGCACCTTCCCGGTCTTGGTCTTGATCTCCTTGAGCATCTGGGTGAACTCGTCGACCGTCTTGCGGTTGGGGTCGGCGATGCCGATCTTTCCCAGCAGGTCCTTGCGGTAGATGAAGGGCCGCGACTCCAGAAGCAGCGGCACTGCATACAGCTTGCCGTTGTACTTGGCGTTGTCGAGCAGGAGCTTGGGCACCTTGGCGTCGCCGAGCACGGACTCGTCGAGAGGCGCGAACACCTTCTTCTGAGCGAACGGTGCGGTCCAGCCCATGCCCATCATCATCAGGTCGGACGGGGTGCCGCCTGCGATCTGGGTCGAGAGCTTCTCGTTGAGCTTGTCCCACGGGACATAGTCGACCTGGAAGGTGACGCCCGGGTTCTTCTGAGTGAACTTCTTGAGGATGCCATCCTCGAGGTCGGCTTTGCCCTCGGTGCCCGCGAACTCTGGCGTGATGAGGTTGAGGCTGCCTTTGAGCTCACCGGTGGCCGTGGGCTTGGCACCAGACGCAGCGGGCTTGGCGCCACCGGCCGAGCAGGCAGCAGCGGAGACCCCGACACCTGCGATGCCGGCGGCCGCGAGGAGCTGGCGACGATTGATCATGGATGGATTCCTTCCGTGCGGCGACGTTGCCGGTCCCAGTGGGGTGAGTCCCACGCTCCGGGCACAGTAGGTTCACAGGGAAGCCTGGTCCAGAAGTTGCCACGCAATCGGGACCACGAATCTCAAGGCCCCCTGACAAGGGTTGACGGTCTTCGGCAAGCCCTCTACGGTTCGCCGAGGAATACGCTTTCCAGGTGTTGCTGTCAAAGGAGACGTCGATGAAGCCCCTCACCGTGGCCTTCGCCATGAGGTCGGACCATCTGCTGGGTGAGCTGATTTCCGCGCCGGTGATGGCCGAGCTGGAGGACACCGCGGAGGTCCTGAGCCGGCACGTTCTGACGGAGTTCACCAGCCCCGAGGCACGGAGCGTGCTGTGCAGGACGGACGTGCTCATCACGGGGTGGGGCTGCCCGCTCATCGACGCCGCCGTGCTGGAAGCCGCGCCACGGCTGCGCCTGGTCGCGCATGCGGCGGGCACCGTGAAGGGCCACGTGAGCCGGACGGCCTGGGAGCGAGGAGTCCAGGTCACGACCGCGGCACAGGCGAACGCCGGGCCTGTCGCGGACTACACGCTGGCGTTCATCCTGCTCGCCGGCAAGCGTGCGTTCGCTGCGGCCCGGCAGCTCGCCATAGCCCAGGGAGACTTCGACAAGTCAAGCCTGCCCGCTGACGTCGGCAACTACGGTACGACGGTTGGCATCATCGGAGCCTCCAGAGTGGGCCGCCTGGTGCTGGAACGCTTGCGGCCCTTCAGGTTCGACGTGCTGCTGGCCTCCCCGGAGCTCAGCCGGCACCAGGCGGCGGAGCTCGGTGCCACCCTGGTGTCCCTCGACGAGCTCATGACCAGGAGCGCGATCGTCTCACTGCACGCACCTGTTCTGGAGGAGACCAGAGGAATGATCGGGCGGGCGCAGCTGGCCGCCATGCCGAACGGCGCGACGTTCATCAACACCGCCCGCGGAGCGCTCGTCGACCACGACGCGCTGCGTGACGAGACCACGAGCGGCCGGATCAGCGCCATTCTCGACGTGACCGACCCGGAGCCGTTGCCGACCGGGGGACCCGCTGTACAACCTGTCGAACGTGATCCTCACGCCCCACATCGCCGGGTCGATGGGCAACGAGCTCGCCGAGATGGGCGAGTATGCGGTCCGCGAGGTGCAGCGACTCGCCGCGGGCGAGCCGCTGGCCTACCCCGTGACAGTCACGGACTTGGACACGGCTGCGTGACCTTCCTGACCGCGCCGTCTCGTTCGCCGCATCATGCATGGCGTCTATGACGACCTGCCCGCGGCGCGCCCTGAGTTCTGCGAACATCTGAGAGAAGTCGAGGAGACCCATGACGGAGCACCGCATCTTCCGTACCAGCTTCGCGAGCATCTACCCGCTGTACGTGGCGAAGGCGGAGCGGAAGGGCCGGACGAAGGACGAGGTCGACGAGGTCATCTGCTGGTTGACCGGGTACGACACGGCCGGGCTCGACAGGGTGGTTGCTGAGGGGCTCGACCTCGCATCGTTCTTCGCGCAGGCCCCCGCCCTGAACCCGAACGCGCCCCTCATCACGGGACTGGTCTGCGGCGTACGGGTCGAGGAGATCGACGACCCGCTCATGCAGCGGATCCGGTGGATGGACAAGCTCGTCGACGAGCTCGCGCGCGGCAAGAGGATGGCCTCCATCCTGCGAGCCTGAGTCGGTCCATTGAGGCTGAGTCCCACAGCCGACGCGTCACGTACAGCGGCCAGGCCCCGCCGCACGGGTCACTCGTCCGGCCGGGCCGCCATGGCTACCGCCTGTCGCATCGCCTCGTACATGCTCTCCGGATCGACTCGACCCGTACCGGCGATGTCGAAGGCCGTGCCATGGTCGACGCTGGTACGGACCACGGGCAGGCCGACGGTGATGTTCACCCCGTGCTCGATCCCCAGAGCCTTGATGGGACCGTGGCCCTGGTCGTGGTACATCGCCACCACCAGGTCGAAGTCGCCTCGAGTGGCCAGGAAGAAGACC
>JACRAA010000269.1 GCA_016213595.1 Actinomycetota bacterium
GACACCGTCGTACCCGAGGGCGGCGGCGAGCTCGAAACCACTCGCGGTCGTCTCCGGGTAGACCGACGACGTCGACAGCAACACCTTGGGCGTGCTCGATTGGTATGCGGACACCTTGCCAGCCTAGCCGCGGTTGTGTGACACCCCAGAGCGACGGCGAACGCCGGCCGTAGGTACGGGGAGGAAGAGGCGCTGGATGCGCTTAGCGGGGGCCGATTTCGCGCTGGCGGACCACTCCGACCAGAATGGGGCCATGCACGTCGATCATGTCGTCTATGCCGTCGGACCAGCTGGCCTCACCGCCGAGGCGAAGAGGTTCGAGGACGCGCTCGGCGTCAAGTCGCGCGATGGCGGGATCCACCCGAGGTTCGGCACCGTCATGCGCTTGATCCCGCTCGCTGATGACCGCTACCTCGAGATCGTCGAGGTGCTGGACCACCCAGCTGCTGACAAGGCGCCGTACGGGCAGGCTGTACGAGCTCGCTCCGAGCTCGGCGGCGGCTGGCTCGGCTGGGTCGTCTCCGTGGACGACCTCGCGCCGTACGAGGAGCGCCTCGACCGCCCCGCCGTGGTCGGGCTGCGTCACTTCCCCGACGGCCGCGCCCTCGAGTGGCGCCAGATCGGCGTGAAGGGCCTCATCGCGGACCCGCAGCTGCCGTACTTCATCCACTGGCTCTCCGAGCCGGACGTGCGTCCCAGCGCCCTGAGGGGCACGGTCGCCCTCAAGAACATCGAGATCGCGGGCAACCGGCAGCGGGTCGAGGACTGGCTCGGCGAGACCGTACCGCCGACCTTCGACGGTGTGGGGATCGACTTCTCGTCCCCCAGCGGCTACCCCGGGGTCCAGTCGGTGACCTTCCGCACCGGCAACGGCGAGGTCCGCATCTAGCTCTCCTTCGCGGGGTGACTCTCCTTCGCGGGTGACTCTCCTTCGCGGGTGGCTCTCCTTCGCGGGTGGCTCTCCTTCGCGGGTGGCTCTCCTTCGCCTCCCCTTCCCGACGAGAGGCCACGACACGCGCGGTCGGTACGGCCTCTCGCAGCACCAACTGACCTTTCGTCCGGTCGTCTTGGCCTGAGCACCTCCGCGAGCGAAAGTGTCTGAGCGGCATGAGAGAGTCACCGGCATGGTGAAGCAGGCGCGGGCGTCGTACCGGTGCACGGAGTGCGGCTGGACGTCGGTGCGCTGGGTCGGGCGCTGCGGCGAGTGCCAGACGTGGGGAAGCGTCGCCGAGGGGGACGCGCCGAAGCTGCAGACGGTCACGGCGACCGCACCCACGAGCCGGGCCGTACCGATCAGTGAGGTCGACGAGCAGGCGGCCAACCGGATGCTCACCGGCGTCGCGGAGCTCGACCGCGTGCTCGGCGGAGGGCTGGTGCCGGGGGCGGTCGCCCTACTGGCCGGAGAGCCCGGCGTGGGCAAGTCAACGCTGCTGCTCGAGGTCGCCGCGAAGTGGGCGCGCGGCGGGCGGCGCACGCTGTACGTGACGGGCGAGGAGTCTCCCGCGCAGGTACGGCTCCGTGCGACACGCACGGGCAACGTGACCGACGACCTGTACCTGGCTGCCGAGACCGACCTCGGCATCGTGCTCGGCCACATCGAGGAGGTCCAGCCCTCGTTGCTCGTCGTCGACTCCGTACAGACCATCGGCACGGCCGAGACTGAGGGCTCGCCCGGCGGTGTGTCCCAGGTGCGCGAGGTCACGGGTGCGCTCGTGAGGGTCGCCAAGCGGCGAGGCATGGCGACGGTCATCATCGGCCACGTCACCAAGGACGGGGCGATCGCTGGCCCCCGGCTGCTGGAGCACCTCGTCGACGTGGTGCTGTCGTTCGAAGGAGACCGTCACTCCGGGTTCCGGATGGTGAGGGCCACGAAGAACCGGTACGGACCGGCGGACGAGGTCGGCTGCTTCGAGATGGTCGAGGCCGGCATCGTGGAGGTGCCGGACCCGTCCGGGCTGTTCACGACCCGGCACGAGGAGCCTGTCCCAGGTACTTGCGTCACGGTGACGCTCGAAGGGCGCCGGCCGCTGCTCGCCGAGGTGCAGGCGCTGGTCGCGCCGTCGCCGCAGCAGGTACCGCCCCGGCGGGTCACCACCGGGCTCGACTCGGGACGGTTCCAGATGGTGCTGGCGGTCCTGTCGCGCAAGGCCGGCCTGCCGCTGTCCACGAAGGACGTGTACGCCTCGACGGTCGGGGGTGCCCGGGTCGACGAGCCGCCGTCCGACCTGGCGCTCGCTGTCGCCGTCGCTTCCGCCGCGCTCGACCGCAACTTCCCCGCGAAGGTGGTCGCCCTGGGCGAGGTGGGCCTTGCGGGAGACCTCCGCCGGGTCCCCGGCCTTGAGCGTCGTCTGCAGGAGGCGGCACGGCTCGGCTTCACCACCGCGGTCGTCCCGGTCCCGGGCAAGGGGGAACGCGTCGACTTCCCCTCGACGATGAGGGTGGTCCAGGCAGCAACCCTTCACGAAGCGCTGGCATCGCTCGACCTGCGCCCGCGCAGGGGAGGTGACGGGACAGGACGGACCCCCAGCTGACAGCCGGCGCACTGCCGAGCTCCGAACTGGCGCTCTGCCGGGCC
>JACRAA010000279.1 GCA_016213595.1 Actinomycetota bacterium
CAGGTAGGCGTTCGTGTAGCCGGCGGGTGGCTTGTCCCAGGAGGCCGCCGGGCTGGCCGAGCTCGCGGACGGTGTGGCTGACGCGCTGGGCGGGCGTGAGGTCGTGGCCGGCGCGGTGGTACGGGAGGGCGTGGAGGTTCTGCTCACGCTGGGCGGCGCCGTCGTGGCGCAGGCGCTCAGCGTGAGGGTGAGCAGGGCGATGACCAGGGCCTTCCGCATGGGGTCGATTGTCTCCGGGAGGCCGCTGCCTCCGCGACAGACCCGCGGCACGGTGGCCAGATCGTCATTCGGGGGAACCGGGGTCGAGCGCGGGTGTGAGGGCCGGGCTTCGAGTCGCACCGGGAGTCGGCCAGCAGTCAGCCGCGCTTCTCGTACACCGACACGCGGCCCGTGTCGTCGTTGTCGGGCGCGGTCCGGTCCCAGTCCTTCCACCGGGCTCTCAGGTGCAGCCCGGCGAGACGGGCCATGAGATCCATCTCCCCGAACCATGCCCAGCGGTGGTGGGACGCGAAGACCTGGTGGTCGCCGACCCGGTAGTGGTGAGAGGTGAGCGTCTGGGTGACCAGGTCGTACGTGTCGAGGCCGAGGTGCTCGGCACCGATCTCGAACGGCACGGCGAGGGCACCCGGCGGGAAGCGCCGCAGGTCCGGCTCGCCCTGCTCGACGACGAAGACACCGCCCGGCGCGAGATGCGCGGCGGCATTTCTGAAGCACGTCACCTGCTCGTCCTGCTCGAGGAGGTTCGAGAGCGTGTTGAACACGAGGTAGACGAGCTCGTACGTGCCGGGCACGACCGTGCTCGCCATGTCTCCCACGGTCACCGGCAGCTCCGCCCCGCCGGGCTTGCGCCGGAGCTGGGCGACCATATCCTCGCTGAGCTCGATGCCGGACACCGGCACCCCGCGTGCCGCCAGCGGGAGAGCGACCCTGCCCGTACCGATCGCCAGCTCCAACGCCGGCCCTCCGGCCGCCAGCTCCTCGAGGACGTCGAGCATGGGCGCGAGGGCGGCGGGGGTGGAGATCTCCGCGCAGTCCTCGTCGTACCGATCGGCCACCTCGCCGACGAACACGTTCTGCATGTCCCGAAACCCATCACGAGGTGCAGAGCGGTGCAAGCTCTTTTCGTCCTGTCCACAGGCAGGGGTCGGGCCGGGAGCTGCTGTCCACAGGTTCAGCCGGAGCCGGCCAGAAGCCCCGCTCCACGCACGATGCTTGGCACGTGCGCCCGCCCCGTCCCTGGACCCTCCCCTCCGAGCCCATGCGCCGATCCGAGCTGCTTCGACTCGGCACGACGCCCAGGATGATCCGCACCGGACTCGCGCTGGGCGCTCTGGTCCAGGTCCGCCACGGCGTCGTGCTCGGCGCCGAGCACTGGCCGTCCGACCCTGCGGGCCAGCACCTCGCCAGAGCGCGGGCCGAGCTCGCCGCCAACCCTGCAGCTGTCCTCAGCCACCAGTCGGCCGCCCTCGTGTGGCAGCTGCCCGCCCCGGGCTTCACGCCGTGGTCCGCTCTGCCCGTCTCGGTGATGCTTCCGGTCTCGGGGCACACCTCCCACGCGGGCGAAGCGGTCCACCACGTCGCCGACCTCCCGCCGAGCCAGGTGCTGCGCGACCCCCACGGCTACGCGACGACCAGCCCGGCTCGTACGGGCGTCGACCTCGCCGTGGGGCTCGACCTGCCGTCCGCCCTGGCGGTCCTCGACGGCGCGGCGCGCGTCATCTGCGCCTCGATGGTCGCCGGCGTCCGGAGACAGGACTACAGCAACCCTCGCCTCGTACGGGCCGCTGTCGAGCTCCTGCAAGAGGCCGCGCTCTCGGTCAGGAGCAACAACCTCCGGCGTGCGCTGGACGTGGTGTGCCCAGGCCGGGAGTCGGCCCCCGAGTCCGTCTCCGCAGGCCACATCCTGCTGTCCGGGCTTCCCGTTCCCACGTTCCAGGCCGAGATCCAGACGGAAGTCGGCAGGTACTTCGCCGACTGCCTGTGGGAGGAGCAGCGCCTGGTCGGTGAGTGCGACGGGGCGATGAAGTACGACGATGCCCAGGCGTTCGTGAGGGAGAAGAGGCGCGAGCAGGCACTCCGCGAGGCGGGGTACGCGGTGGTCCGCTGGGAGGCCACGGAGTCGGTGCTCCGACCGGACCTGATGCTCGACCGGATCGCCCGCGCTCTGGGTCTGTGACCCCCGAACGTGTCGTCATTCGGCCAGTACGGAGGGGCGACGCGAGTCGACCCCCCGAAGTTGTCGCCAACCGGCCTGGACTCCCAGGAATGACGACAACGTCAGGGGATGGGTCGTCGACGGGCTCAGCGCCGGCTCACATGGCGACCACTTCGGGGGACGGCAGTTGACGGCTGGGGCAGACTCAGCCCGTGGACAAGGGGCGGTACGCACTCGAGATGGTCATCGTGCTGTTCCTCGGGTTGGGGCGTTCGGCCGTGTACTCGGTCCTGTCGATCGTCGAGGAGCTCACCCGTCCGCATCAGCCGCTCAACCAGCAGACCACCGTGCTGAACGGCTCGGCTGTCCCCGACCGGCCCTGGCTCGACCTCGCCTACCAGGTCACCTACATCGTGTTCCCCCTCGTCCAGGTCCTGCTGGTGCTGTACCTGCTGCACCTCACGCACGAGCACGTGCGACGGATGGTCGGCTTCGACCTGCGCCGGCCGCTGCCCGACCTGACCTGGGGGCTCGGCATCGCGGCCGGTATCGGCATTCCGGGGCTCGGCATCTACCTGGGTGCCCGCGCGCTCGGCCTCAACACGAACGTGTCGCCCGCCAACCTCGTCGAGAACTGGTGGACCGTACCGGTCCTCATCGGCCTGGCGGCGATGAACGGCATCGTCGAGGAGGTGACGATGCTCTCGTACGTGCTCACGCGCTTCGCAGACCTCGGCCAGAAGCCGTGGGTGGGGATCGTGGTCTCGGCGGTGATCAGGGGCGCGTACCACCTGTACCAGGGCTTCGGGGGTGCCGTGGGGAACCTGCTCATGGGTCTGGTCTTCGGCTGGCTGTACCGGCGGTTCGGCCGGGTGATGCCGCTCGTGGTGGCGCACACGATCCTCGATGTCGTCTCGTTCGTGGGCTACGCGCTGCTCCAGCCGTACCTGCCCTGGCTCTGACGCCCCGGGGCGAGAGCACGACGCCCGCCTGCCCGCCGGCGAGAATCGGGCGGGCCCCGGAGCCCGCGCCGTTAGGCTGTGCGCCATGCGCGTTGGAGTCTTCGGGGCCACAGGTCAGGTCGGTCGGGTCATGCTCACCCTGCTCGGGGAGCGTGCGTTCCCGTACACGGACCTGAGGGTCTTCTCGTCCGCGCGCTCCGCGGGCAGGACCGTGACGTGCGGCGGCAAGGACTACGTCGTCGAGGACACCGAGACGGCCGACTTCGCGGGGATCGACATCGCCATCTTCTCGGCCGGCGCCTCGATGAGCGCGGTGTACGCGCCGCGGGTGGCGGCCGCCGGGGCGGTCGTCATCGACAACTCCTCCGCGTGGCGCAAGGACCGGGACGTACCGCTCGTCGTCTCCGAGGTGAACCCCGGCGACACGGTCGAGCCGCCGAAGGGCATCATCGCGAACCCGAACTGTACGACCATGGCCGCGATGCCGGTCCTCAAGCCGCTCCACGACGAGGCGACGCTGACGCGGCTCGTTGTCGCCACGTATCAAGCCGTCTCCGGCTCCGGCGTCAAGGGCGTGGCCGCCCTCACTCAGCAGATCGCCGCTGCCGGCGACGCGTCCGCCCTGGCCATTGACGGGGAGGCCGTGCCCTTCGGTGACCCGGCGCCGTACGTGCTGCCCATCGCGTACAACGTCATCCCGTACGCCGGGAAGCTCGTCGACGACGACACGGGCGAGACCGACGAGGAGCAGAAGCTCCGTCACGAGTCGCGCAAGATCCTCCACATCCCCGACCTGCCCGTTGCGGGCACCTGCGTGCGCGTGCCCGTCTACTCGGGGCACTCGCTCGCGATCCACGCGGAGTTCGCCGAGCCGCTCACGCCCGAGCGTGCGGTCGAGCTGCTCGCCGCGGCGCCCGGTGTCGAGCTCGCCGACGTTCCCAACCCCCGCTGCGCGGCGGGCAAGGACCCCTCGTACGTGGGCCGGATCCGCGCCGACCAGTCCGTCCCGAACGGCAAGGGGCTCGTGCTGTTCGTCTCGAACGACAACCTCCGCAAGGGGGCGGCGCTGAACGCGATCCAGATCGCGGAGATCGTTGCAGGCAGGCTCAACCGATGACGACGGCGCTGCTGGGCGTCGGCATGATGGGCGAGAACCTCCTCGCAGGCCTGTTGGCGAGCGGCTTTGCGCCGCAGGACGTCGTCGGTACGGACCTGAGGCCGCAGCGGCAGCGGGAGATCGCCGACACGTACGGCGTCCGCGTGGTCGGGGACAACGTCGAAGCCGTTTCCGGCGCCGACACCGTGGTGGTCGTCGTCAAGCCGTACGACGTCGCGGCCGTGCTGGACGGGATCTCGGGGGCGCTGTCGCCGGACGCGCTCGTGGTGTCGCTCGCCGCCGGTGTCGAGCTGGCGGTTCTCGAGGCGCACCTGCCGGCGGGGCAGCCGGTCGTACGGGTCATGCCGAACACGCCGGCGTCTGTGGGCGAGGGGATGTCCGCCATCGCCGCCGGGTCCTCCGCGAGCGAGGACCACCTCGCTCGGGTGGCCGACCTCCTCGGTGCGGTCGGCCGGGTCGTCACTGTCCCGGAGAGGCACCTCGACGCCGTGACGGCCGTGTCCGGATCCGGTCCCGCCTACGTGATGTACGTGGCCGAGGCCATGATCGACGCCGGCGTCCTGCTCGGTCTGCCGCGTGACATCGCGACGACGCTGACGGCCCAGACGCTGTACGGCTCGGCCAAGCTCCTGCGCGACTCGGGCACGCACCCCGCCGTGCTCCGGGAGAACGTGACGTCCCCCGGCGGCACGACCGCGGCAGCTCTCCGGACGCTCGACGACCGGGGTGTGAAGGCCGCGTTCGTCGCCGCGCTCGAGGCCTGCCGCGACCGGAGCCAGCAGCTGGCGGCTCAGGCCCGTACCTCCTGAGACGCTTGCGAGGAGGCCAAACGCCTCGCTTGGTTACGATGGCCCACATGGCGCAGGAGCTGGTGGTCGGGTACAACCCTCTGCCCGCCGCAGAGCGGGTGGCCCACTACCAGGGCCTCGTCCGGTCCCGCCTGATCTGGCTCGGCATCGGCGTCGTCCTGCTGCTCGGACTGTGGTTCTGGCTGCGCGACCAGCTCGACGTGGTGCAGACGATCTGGCTGTACGTCATCGGCCTCGCGTTCTCCGGCATCTGGCTCGTCATGGCGGTGATCCTGTACGCGGGCGCGCGGCGCGCGCTGGACAGGATCAACGCGGCGAAGGGGTACGCGGTCCGCGTCGACACCCAGGGCATCGAGGTGGCCGGCAAGCAGGTGGCGTGGCCCGATGTCGCCTCCATCGCGACCGTAAGGCCTCCGCTCGGTGGGTCCGCCCGCCTCACGCTGCGAGACTCCGCGGGAGCTAGCGTGTCCGTACCGATCACCTTCCTCGACACGCTCCCTGGCACGCTCGACTCGGCGATCCGCGCCTACTCACGGGGCAGCCAGTGGATCGACACCTCGAAACTCGGCAACTGACCGCACCCCGCCCCGGCACGTCGGCATCGGTCGGGTCATGAAAGACTGACCGCCGTCCAACGAACACAGGAGCGCTTATGCCCATTGCAACCCCTGAGGTGTACGCCGCGATGCTCGATGCGGCGAAGGCGAACTCGTACGCCTTCCCGGCCATCAACATCACGAGCTCGCAGACCCTCAATGCTGCCATCGCAGGCTTCGCCGAGGCGGGCAGCGACGGGATCATCCAGGTGTCCACCGGCGGCGCGGAGTACGCGTCCGGCCCGACCATCAAGAACATGGTCGACGGGGCTGTCGCCCTGGCCGAGTACGCCCATGTCGTCGCCAAGAACTACCCGGTGAACATCGCGGTCCACACCGACCACTGCCCCAAGGACAAGCTGCCCAAGTACGTGCGGCCGCTCATCGACGTCTCCCTCGAGCGTGTGAAGAAGGGCCTGAACCCCCTCTTCCAGTCGCACATGTGGGACGGCTCAGCCGTACCGCGCGGCGAGAACCTGTCGATCGCCCAGGAGCTGCTCGAGCTCACCAGCAAGGCCCACCAGATCCTCGAGATCGAGGTCGGCGTCGTCGGTGGCGAGGAGGACGGCGTCGCCAACGAGATCAACGAGAAGCTGTACTCGACGGTCGAGGACGGGCTGGCCACCATCGAGGCCCTCGGCCTCGGCGAGAAGGGCCGCTACATCACGGCTCTCACGTTCGGCAACGTCCACGGTGTGTACAAGCCGGGTGCGGTCAAGCTCCGTCCGGCGGTGCTGAAGGAGATCCAGGACGCGGTCGGCGCGAAGTACGGCAAGGACAAGCCGTTCGCCCTCGTCTTCCACGGCGGCTCCGGCTCCAGCGCCCAGGAGATCTCGGACGCGGTCGACTACGGCGTCGTGAAGATGAACATCGACACCGACACGCAGTACGCGTTCACGCGTCCCGTCGCCAACTGGATGTTCACCAACTATGCGGGGGTGCTGAAGGTCGACGGCGACGTCGGGAACAAGAAGCAGTACGACCCGCGCGCGTGGGGCAAGGAGGGCGAGAAGGGCCTCGCTGCTCGTGTCGTCGAGGCCGCGACGCAGCTCCGGTCCGCAGGTCGGACCCTCGGCGCCTGAGGTCATGTACACGAGGCCCGGTCCCTTCGGGGGCCGGGCCTCGTGCTGTTCTTCACCGACTACAAGCTGGCCTCAGAGCCGGTCGCGGAGCAGCTGCTGGTGCAGTCTGCGCGCGACGTCCTACTTCGCGTTCGCCGTCATCGAGTCGAGCGTCTTCTTCAGCGTCGTCGCGGACTGGATCGGCGTCGTCGACTTGAACCGGACGTTCTGAAGCTCACGCGCCAGGGAGTTCTGGAAGTCGGAGGTCCCCTTGGGCTGGATCGCCGGAGCGGTCTTGACCTCAGGCCGCACCTTCTCGAGCCACGCGATCACGTCCTTGTCGGTGGCCGTGAGCTTCGAGGCCATCGCGTCGAGCTCCGCCTTCGAGGAAGGCACCCCGCGGTTGACGAGCTGGATCGCTGCCGCGTCCGGGTCGTTGAGAAGGAAGTTCACGAAGGTCGCCGCGGCCTGCGGGTTCTTGGTCGTCGACGAGATCGACCAGAACATGCTGGCCTTGAGGAACAGCCCGTTGTCGCTCGCCTTCCCCGTGGTGGACGGGGGCCGGAGCATGACGATGTCGTCATGACCGCTCGACTTGCGAGCGTCACCGAGCTGGTTGGACCACGACCAGTAGAAGGCGGACCGGTTGGTGGAGAAGGCCTGCTGCTCGTAGCCGGCGGTGCCGTCCTCGGTCGCCTTGCTCGCCGAGAAGCCAGCGCCCGACTCCATGATGTCCACGTACATCTGGAGCCACTTGGCGCACGTCTCCGGCGTGAACCCGGCGCCCGTGTCCGAGTAGAGGTCCTCGCCCTGCTGGCGGAGGAAGATCGTGAGGTCCGCGTACGTTCCGCCCCCCGACAGGCCGACGACGCCGCCGCCCACCTTGTCGGAGACCTGCTTGCCCAGCTTCAGCATGTCGTCCCAGGTCCACGTGGTGTCATCGGGCAGCGAGACGCCCGCCTTGGCCAGGATGCTGGGGTTCGCGAACACGGCGAACGCGTTCGAGCCGGTGCTGGCGGCGTAGAGCTTCTTGTTCCAGCTGCCGGCCTGCTTGTCCGAGTCGGACAGCGACGAAAGGTCGAGGCCCTTCAGCGTGGAGAGGTCCATGAGGACTCCGCGGCCTCCATAGTCCGCGAGGTACTTCCCGTCCATGTTGATGACGTCGGGAGTGGACCTGCCGGCGACCATCGTGGCCAGCTTGTCCCAGTAGCCGCTCCACTCGGCCGGCTGCGACTGGACCTTGATGTTCGGCTGCTTCGTGGTGAAGACGTCGATCATCTGCTTGGTGAAGTTCTGGTAGAAGACAGGGCCCCAGAACGTGAAGGCGAGGGTTGCTGCTGCTGAGGACGAGGTCGACGCGCTGCCGGGGCCGCCGCACGCGGCGAGCAGCCCTAGCGCGGACATGCCGGCTGCGGATGCAAACAGGCTTCTACGGGTGATGGGTGACATGGTGGCTCCGCTCCAAGGGGGTACGACTGTGGGCAGTCGGCCCACGGCGTGCATTCTCTGTCGCGCCCGGGGGAGAAGTAAAGGTTTCCACTACCGTTCCACCAATGTGCCTCCGGCAAGCAGCTATGCTCTCTGGGCTGTTCCGGGAAAGCGCAGTCCCGATCTGGAGACACCGAACCAGTCGTCACCCCTAGTCAGAGCAGGGTCAGGGCGCGGGAGGGTCTCTGGTGAGACGCCAACCTTCCGGCGCCTCACCAGACCCAGGAAGCGGACGGCAAGACCTGGCAACCCAGGCCCGGAACTCGAACGATCAGAGCAGGTCGTGGAGGTGGATCTGCTGCTCCCGGTCGGGACCGACACCGATGCCGGAGATCCGCGTGCCGATGAGCTCCTCGAGGCGACGCACGTACGCCTGGGTAGCCGCTGGCAGCTGCGAGAACTCGCGGCATCCCGTGATGTCCTCGGTCCAGCCGTCGAGGTACTCGTACACCGGCTTCGCATGGTGAAGGTCCGACTGGTTCATCGGCATGACCTCGTGGCGCGTGCCGTTCACGTCGTACGCGACGACGACGGGGAGCTTCTCCCAGCCGGTCAGCACGTCCAGCTTCGTCAGGACGATGTCGGTGACGGCGTTGACCCGTACGGCCTGCTCGACCACGAGCGCGTCGAACCAGCCGCAGCGGCGGGGACGACCGGTGGTGGTGCCGAACTCGGCACCCGCCTGGCGGAGCTGCTCCCCGACGTCGTCCAGCAGCTCGCCCGGGAAGGGGCCTTCACCGACGCGGGTCGTGTAGGCCTTCGCGATGCCGACGACACGGTCGATACGCGTGGGGCCGATACCTGATCCCGTACAGGCTCCTGCCGCGATCGGGTTCGAGCTCGTGACGTACGGGTAGGTGCCGAAGTCCACGTCGAGGTGGTGGGCCTGGGCGCCCTCGAGCAGGACGACCTTGCCGGCGTCGAGCGCCCGGTTGAGCAGCAGCGACACGTCCGTGACCATCGGGCGGAGGCGCTCGGCGTGGGCCAGCAGGCGTTCCGTGATCTCGGTCGCGTCGATCGTGGGACGGTTGTAGATCTTCACGAGGAGCTGGTTCTTCTGCTCCAGCGACGCCTCGACCTTCTGGGCCAGGATCTTCGGGTCGAACAGGTCCTGGATGCGCAGCCCGATCCGGTTGACCTTGTCGGCATAGGCGGGGCCGACGCCGCGGCCGGTCGTTCCGATCTTCCGGTTCCCGAGGAAGCGCTCGGTGACCTTGTCGATGACCTGGTGGTACGCGGTGATGATGTGGGCGTTCGCGCTGATCAGCACGCGGCCAGCATCGATGCCGCGTGCGGTGAGGGCGTCGATCTCCGAGAACAGGACGTCGAGGTCGACCACGACCCCGTTGCCGATCACGGGCGTACAGGTGGGGTTGAGGATGCCGGACGGGAGGAGGTGGAGCGCGTACTTCTCGCCCCCGACGACGACCGTGTGGCCGGCGTTGTTGCCGCCCGAGTAGCGGACCACGTAGTCGACGCGGTCGCCGAGCTGGTCCGTCGCCTTGCCCTTGCCCTCGTCGCCCCACTGGGTGCCGATCACGATGATCGCCGGCATGTCTCGCCCTCTCTGTCGGCGGACGGCGCGAGTGTCGCGGCATCGCGGCCCCCACACGAATGCCCAGGACATGACTGTCCCGGGCTCTTACGGCCGTACTCTACCGCAGGCGGGCTCGCAGCCCGCTGGTGGCGACCTCGTGCGGGACCCCGTCGCACACGTGCGTTGACGTAGGACCGCTGTTGCTCGGCACCTGACAATCACTTTCACGGCAGGACACACGGTCACAGGGCGGGCCGATCGCCTTGTGGCTTCCCCACCTGACGTAGAGGTTCTCACAAGCCCCCCCTTGACAGGATTTGTCTGAGACGCGACGATATCCATCGAAGCGGTTCGTCGAAGCGCTTCGATGCTTCCAAGGAGGTGAGCGATGGCAACCATCACGGATGTGGCCCGGGTGGCTGGTGTGTCGGTCTCGACCGTGTCGTACGCCATCTCAGGTGCGCGGCCGATCCGTCCCGAGACCCGGGAGCGCATCCAGGCGGCGATGGACACCCTCGGCTTCCAGCCCAACGCCATGGCCCGCTCCCTGGCCTCGCGCCGCAGCCTCGTCCTCGCGCTGATCTATCCCCAGATCGCCGGCATCGGCGGGACCGCGGGGGAGTTCGTGCAGGCCGTGGCGGAGCGGTCGAAGGAGGCCGGGTACCAGCTCGTGCTGTGGCCCTTCCGCGCTGACCAGGCCCACGACATCCGAAACCTGGCGCGGCAGGGGATGGCCGATGGGGTCCTGCTCATGGAGGTCTGCCTCGACGACGAGAGGATCGACGTCCTTGAGGCGGCGCATGTGCCGTACGCCATGATCGGCCGTACGCGCGACGTGACCCAGCGCCCGAGCGTCGACATCGACTTCGCCGCGACGATGGCGAAGGCCCTCGAGCACCTCGTGGGGCTCGGCCACACCCACATCGCCTTCGTGAACCACTCGTCCGAGCAGGTCGACGCCGGGTACGGGCCTGCGGTCCGCACGGCCGCCGCCTTCGACGAGCTCATGACCGGACGCGGTCTCGTACCCCTGTCCCGGACCTGCGACGACTCGCCGGTCGCGGGCCGCGCCGTCACCGCCGAGATTCTCGCCACGGACCCGGAACTGACGGCCATCATCACCATGAACGAGCTCGCCACGTTCGGCGTCTACGCCGAGCTCGCGTCCCGTGGCCTCGCGATCCCGAGCGGCGTGTCCGTGCTTGGCATCGTCACCTCACCGGGGGTGGGCACGCTGAGCTACCCCCCGCTCACGACGATGCACTCCCCTGGCGCCGAGCTCGGACGGCTTGCCGTCGACTGTCTGCTCAGCCAGCTCGACCCGGCGCGAACGCCGGTCCCCAATCAACTCATCCCCTGCGTCCTCGAACCAGGGATGAGCATCGGTCCAGCCAGGACCGATCAGGGCAGCCCCAAACGCCCGTGACCGCCGGCCTCCCGGCCCACTGAAAGGACACGCAATGAAGCGCATCAAGGCCGTCCCCCTGGACCGCCGCCACTTCCTGGCCCTCACCGGCGCCGGCCTGAGCGCCGTCGCTCTGGGCGCGGCCGGCTGCAGCAGCACTGCCCCGACGACGAGCAGCTCCGCCAACGCCACGCCTCGTACCTTCACCATCTGGGACTACGAGTCCGCCGACTCCGCGATGGGACAGGCCTGGGCGAAGGCCGTCGAGCTCTTCAAGGCCAAGCACCCGGAGGTGACGGTCAAGCGCGAGGCGCAGACCTTCGAGCAGATCCAGAAGAACGCGAAGATCGTTCTCACGGGCGACTCGGTGCCTGACGTCATGGAGTACAACAAGGGCAACGCCACGGCTGGCCAACTGGCCGCCCAGGGCCTGATCGTCTCGCTCACGGACGCCGCAAAGCACTACGGCTGGGACACCAAGCTCGCCGGCTCGCTGGCGACGACGGCCAAGTACAGCGACAAGGGCCTCATGGGCTCCGGCGAGTGGTTCGGCGTCCCGAACTACGGCGAGTTCGTCGGCGTCTACTACAACAAGGACATGTTCGCCGCGGCCGGGGTGACCATCCCGACGACGTTGGACGAGTTCGTCAAGGTCATGGACGTCTTCAAGGCCAAGGGCGTCACGCCGCTGGCGACAGCCGGAGCCGAGTATCCGCTCGGGCAGCTGTGGTACGAGCTCGTGCTGTCCCAGGGCGACCGCTCCTTCGTCAACTCGTACGAGCTGTTCAAGAGCGACGTGGACTTCGCCGGGTCCGTGATGACCGGCGGAAGCCAGATTCTCAAGGACTGGATCGCGAAGGGGTACATCGCCAACAACGTCGGCGCGCTCAAGGCCGAGGACATGGGCGTCTCCTTCATCCAGGGCAAGGCCCCGATGATGGTTTCCGGTTCCTGGTGGTTCGGTCGCCTCGTCACGGAGATGAAGGCCGGCTGGGGGATGTTCACGTTCCCGGGCAACAAGCTCCACCCGGGGTCCTCGGGCAACCTGTGGGTCGTGCCGACCAAGGCCAAGAACGCCGACCTGGCGAAGGAGTTCATCGACCTCACGTTGAGCGCGGACGTGCAGGACGTCCTTGCCCAGAAGGGTGGCCTCCCTGTCGCCTCGAGCGCGACAGCCAGCGACCCCAAGGTTGCGGACCTCACGAAGAGCTTCTCGTCGATCCTCGCCCAGGACGGCCTGGCCTTCTACCCCGACTGGCCAGTCCCCGGCTACTACGACGTCATCGTCGCGCAGCTCCAGGGCCTCGCGAACGGCAAGGACGTCAAGACGACTCTCGACGGACTCGGCAAGGCGTACTCCGACGGCAAGAAGGACCTGCTCAAGGGCTAGCCCCTCGACGTGCTGGGGCGGTCGCCCGACCGCCCCTGCCACGCCGATCATCCGCCTGACACACGACCGACAACGAAGGAGAGCGCCATGGCTGCAACCGCACGGCGTCGCCGCGCACCCTGGGTGGGCTACCTGCCGTACCTCCTGCCGGGCCTGACCGCCTTCGGGGTCGTCATCGGCTACCCGCTGGCCATGAACCTGTACTACAGCCTCTTCCGCTGGAAGGGCGGCCTGGCGAAGATGAACTGGTACGGGCTCGGCAACTACGTGGACCTGCTCTCCGACGACGCGTTCTGGGTGTCGTTCCGGAACTCGGTCTCCATGGTCGTCTCGATGGTCGTCGTGCCGACCCTCATCGGTCTCGTCCTCGCAGCCGCCCTGTTCGACTACCTCGGACGGCGGTTCGGGACGCGGGTCGCCGCCGTGCTGCGAGCCACCTACTATCTGCCCCAGATCCTCCCCGTCGCCGTCGCCGGTGTGGTGTGGAACTGGATCCTCAACGCCCAGACAGGCGCCGTCAACGTCGTGCTGTCCGGTCTCGGGGTCTCCAACCCTCCAGACTGGCTGGGCAACCCCGCCCTGGCGATGCCGACCGTGATGCTGGTGCTGATCTGGGTCCAGATCGGCTACCCGGTCGTCATCTTCATGGCGGCGCTGCAGCGCGTCGACCCTGAGCTGTACGAGGCGGCCGAGC
>JACRAA010000281.1 GCA_016213595.1 Actinomycetota bacterium
ATCTCCGTCGGGCCTGCCTCCGAGTCGATGCCGACGCGTCCCCGGAGCAGCCGCTTCGCCGCGACCACGTAGATGTTGCCCGGCCCGGTGACGAGGTCCACCCTGTCGCACAGGCCCGCCACCCCGTACGCGAACATGGCCACCGCCTGCGCGCCCCCGACCGCGTACACCTCGTCCACGCCCAGCATGCGGCACAGGGCGAGGATGTTGGGGTGCGGGAGCCCGGCGAACGCCTGCTGCGGCGGGCTCGCGACGGCGATCGAGGAGACCCCGGCTGCCTGCGCGGGGACGACGTTCATGATGACGGAGCTGGCCAGGGGTGCGAGACCGCCCGGCACGTACAGGCCGACGCGTCCGACCGGTACGAGCCGTGTCGTCACCGTCGCGCCCGGAGCGAGCTCGGTCGTCGGCTGGGGCATCGCCGCCTCATCGGCGCACACGGCCCTGCGGCGACGGATCGACTCGTCGAAGGCGGCGCGGAGATCGGGGTCAAGGGCGGCGAGGGCCTTGTCCAGCTCAGGGGCGGGGACTCTGAGCGACGCGGGTACGACGTGGTCGAACTGCTCGCTGAACCGCCTCAGCGCCACCTCGCCTTCCGTCCGTACCGCTTCGCAGATCGGCGCGACGGTGGCCACCGCGTGCTCGACGTCGAACGTGGCCCGGGGCACGGCCGACCCGTAGTCGATGTCACGCGCGTCACGCAGGTCGGTTCGTCGAAGCACGGGCCCGAGTCTATTGACGTGGACTGCTGCGACGGCAGCGGATATCACCGTACGTGCCGCTGGACAGCCGCCGCCGGCGTCGGTCCCCGTACGATTGAATGACACCGTGCCGCACCTGGTCGGGCTCGCGCCCCTGTTCATCGGCGTGGGGACCGTGACCAACGTAGGAACGGTGCTCGCCGGAGGCCTCCTCGGCCTGGTCATCGGCAACCGGCTCCCCGAGCGGACCCGGACGCTCGTCACCCAGTCGCTCGGGCTCATCACCACGGTCCTGGCCCTCATGAACGCCTGGCAGGTCTCGTCCTCCGACCTCGCTGCCCTCGTAGGGCGCGGCGTCGGGATGGTCGTCCTCGTCATGGCGCTGCTGTTCGGCAGCATCCTCGGCTCGGCGCTTCGCCTCCAGGACCGTGTGGAGGGCCTGGCCGGGCTCGTCAGCGACCGGCTCGGACAGCGCGGCGAGACCCGGCAGCACCTCGTCACGGCCATCGTCACGCCCACCCTCCTGTTCTGCATCGGACCGCTGACGATCGTGGGCTCCCTGTCCGACGGGCTCGGCCGCGGCGCGGACCAGCTGGTCGTGAAGTCCGTCCTCGACGGGTTCGCAGCGATCGCGTTCGCCTCGTCGCTGGGCGTGGGCGTCCTGTTGAGCGCGGGCTCGGTCGCCCTCATCCAGGGCGCGTTGACCCTCGCCGGGTTCCTGCTCGGCGACGTCCTTCCGACCGCCTACGTCGACGTCATCACGGCCACCGGCGGCGTCATCCTCCTCGCGCTCGCCCTCGGCCTGCTCGACGTCAAGCGCATCCGGGTCGCGGAGCTCCTCCCCGCGCTCGTCCTCGCCCCGCTCCTGCTCTGGGGCGTGGCTACCGTGTTCTGATGACTCGTAGACGGGCAGGCACTCCCGCGCTCGACGTCCTCACCGCCGCCGGAGTCGCCTTCACGACCCACGAGTACGAGCACACGGCCACGCACCACTTCGGCGACGAGACGGTCGCCGAGCTCGGCGTCGCCTCGAACCGCGTCTTCAAGACGCTCGTGGCCACCCTCACGGGAACAGGCAGGCCCGAGCTCGTCGTGGGAGTCGTCCCCGTGTCCGGACAGCTCGACCTCAAGTCCCTGGCCGCCGCGCTCGGTGGGAAGCGCGCGGACATGGCCGACGCCGCCGTGGCGCAGCGCTCCAGCGGGTATGTCGTCGGCGGCATCTCCCCCTTGGGACAGAAGACCCGGCTGCCTACGGTCCTGGACTCCTCCGCGATGACGTACCCGACCATCCTGGTCTCCGGTGGTCGTCGCGGCCTTCAGGTCGAGCTGGACCCGGCGGACCTCGTCCGGCTCGCGGGCGCCACGGTCGCCGACATCGGTCGCTCCTGACGACGCGCATCGGCCCCGACGCCGCAGGCGCTGCAGCCGCAGGGATGGCGAAAGCCCGCCTAGGAGTCGTGGCCCCCGCGCCGGGAGAAAAAGAAGAAGAAGCGCCGGCTCGGTTCGGGCTCGGGCAGGGGCGCGATGTCGTGGCCGACGACCTGCCCCACCTCCACCGGCTGGCTGCGGCCCTTCTCGACCCGCCGCGACCGGGCCCGCTTCGGCCGGGGCTCCTCCTCGGCGTCCGGGCCCAGCGAGCTCACGACGAGGACGGGTAGGACACCGGCGAACGCCCACACGAGCAGGACCACGGGGGCGTGAAGCTGGAAGTCGATGGGGATGACGTCGTTGGGGCTCGCGGCGGCGAGACGCGCCGCGAACGACTGCGGCCCCAGCCAGTCACCGGTGACGTTGCAGACGGCCCCGGCCAGGAGTGCGCCCAGGGCGGCGACGAACGTCACCGGCCAGCCCAGGTCCCGGAACCAGCGCCAGGCGACATAGCCCACACCCGCTCCCACCGTCAGGCCGAGGCCCGCGAACCAGGCATCGGTGGAGAAGACCTCCGTCAGGGCCCGTTCGGTGGTGTAGCCGCGGAAGTCCTCGCCGATCCGGTACGTCGGCAGGTCCACGATGCCCCACCAGAAGACGCCGCTGAGGAAGCCGACCAGAGCGGCGAGCGCAGCGAACACGGCGCACCACGCCAGTACGACCTGAGCGTTGCGCCACGGGGAGCGGGCCTCGGTGGGTGTGCCGCCAGACAGCGACTCGTCGGGCACCGTCAAGCTCATCCTGCGTCTCCTGACCACGCACTGCTCACGTGCTCCACCACCCTAGGCCACGCACGAGGGCCCGAGGAGCGCCTTGAGGTCGGCCATGAGGGCCCCGGAGGTGGCGACCCGGAGGTCCGCGCCGAGCTTGAGCGTCTTCGGCGTGTCGCTGTTGAGCAGGCGGAGCCGTACCTCCTGGCTGCCGGGATGGTTGTTGAGGACCCCCTTGAGCTGGGCGACCAGGACGGGCGTCACACGCGTCACCGGTACGGCGATGGTCAGGGGCTCGCTCGTCGACGCCGCCACGTTGATGACGCTCACCGTGCTGCCGGTGATCTCGACCCCGTCCTCGCGCGCCCGGACCCGGCCCTTGACGGAGACCATGGTGTCCGTCGCGAGCGTCATGGCCACGCTGGCGTACGCCTTGGGGAAGAGCATCACGTCGATCGAGGCGTCGAGGTCCTCGACCGTGATGATGGCCCACACCTCGCCCTGCCGGTTCTGCTTGCGCTGGACCTGGGTGATCATGCCGGCGATCGTGACCATGCCCTCGCGGGGCTCCTCCAGGAGCACCGAGATCGACACGTCACGCTTGGTGGCGAGGACGTGGTCGACCCCGTTGAGCGGATGGTCGGACACGTACAGCCCCAGCATCTCCCGCTCGAACGCCAGCTTCGTGCGCTTGTCCCAGTCGGGCAGGTCGGGGATCGACCCCGACGTCGGCGGGGCAGCGACCTCATCCCCGCCGTCGCCGAACAGGTCGTCCTGGCCGAACGCCTGGTTCCGCTTGAGGTCGAGGACGTGGTCGATCGCCGTCTCGTACACCTCCATGAGCGCCCGGCGCGGGTGCCTCATCGTGTCGAACGCCCCGGCCTTGATGAGCGACTCGACCGTGCGCTTGTTGCAGACGGCGAGCGGGGCGCGGTCCAGGAACTCGTGGAAGCTCGTGGCCGGCCCATGCTCGCGACGGGCTTCGCAGATCGCCTCGACCACGCCCGTACCGACGTTGCGGATCGCGGCCAGGCCGAACCGTACGTCCTCGCCGACCGCGGAGAACTCCGCGACGGAGGTGTTGACGTCGGGCGGCAGGACGTTGATGTGCAGGCCTCGCATGTCCGCGAGGTACAGCGCCATCTTGTCCTTGTCGTCGCCGACGCTCGTGAGCAGCGCCGCCCCGAACTCGGCCGGGTAGTTCGCCTTGAGGAACGCCGTCCAGTACGACACGTAGGCGTAGCCGGCTGCATGCGACTTGTTGAACGCGTAGTCGGCGAACGGAACCATCGTGTCCCAGAGCGCCTTCGTGGCCGCCTCCGAGTAGCCGTTGGTGCGCATCCCGGTGTGGAAGTGGTCCCACTCCTTGTCCAGGATCTCCTTCTTCTTCTTACCCATCGCCCGGCGCAGCAGGTCGGCGCCGCCCAGCGAGTAGCCCGCGAGGCTACGCGCCGCGGCCATGATCTGCTCCTGGTAGACGAGCAGGTGGTACGTGTCGCCGAGGATCGGGTCGAGGGCGTCCTTCAGCTCGGGATGGATCGCCTCGATGCGCTGGCGGCCGTTCTTGCGCTCCGCATAGTTGATGTGAGCGTTCGCGCCCATCGGGCCCGGGCGGTACAGCGCGATCACCGCGATGATGTCCTCGAAGCGGTTCGGCTTGAGCAGTCGCAGCAGAGCGCGCATCGGGCCGCCGTCGAGCTGGAACACGCCGAGCGTGTCGCCACGGGCGAGCAGCTCGTACGTCGCGGTGTCGTCGAACGGAACATCCCGCATGTCGAGGTCGATCCCGCGGTTCTGCTTGATGTTGCGCACGGCCGCGTCGATGACGCCCAGGTTGCGCAGCCCGAGGAAGTCCATCTTCATCAGGCCCATCTCCTCGCACTGCGGGTAGGCGAAGCCGGCGATGATCATGCCGTCCTTGTCCCGCTTGTGCATGGGGATGATGTCGAGCAGCGGCTCGTTGGAGATGATGAACGCGCAGGCGTGGACGCCCGACTGCCGGATCAGACCCTCGATGCCGCGGCCCGTGTCGACGACTTTGCGCACGTCCGGGTCGTTCTCGTACAGGGACCGGAACTCCGCGCCTTCGGCGTAGCGCTTGTTGTCGGGGTTGAACAGCTCGTTGAGGGGCACGTCCTTGCCCATGACGGCCGCCGGCATGGCCTTGGTGATCCGCTCCCCCATGGCGAACGGGTAGCCGAGGATCCGGCTCGCGTCCTTGACGGCAGCCTTGGCCTTGATCGTGCCGAACGTGTTGACCTGGCTCGTGTACGCCTCGCCGTACTTGTTCGTGACGTAGCTGATGATCTTGTCGCGCTGGCGGTCGTCGAAGTCGAGGTCGATGTCGGGGGGCGAGATGCGCTCGGGGTTGAGGAACCTCTCGAACAGCAGCCCGTGCTGCATGGGGTTGACCTCGATGATCTGGGTCAGGTAGGACACCATCGAGCCCGCAGCGGACCCACGGCCCGGCCCCACGGGCACGCCGTTCTCCCGCGCGTACCGGCAGATGTCGGCGACGATGAGGAAGTACGACGAGTAGCCCATCGGCTCGATGACGCTCATCTCGAGCTCGACGCGCGGGCGCAGGTCCGCGGGAGGGTCGTCGCCGAACCGCAGCGAGATGCCTTCCTCGATCTCCTTGCGCAGCCAGCTGTTCTGGGTCTCTCCGGGCGGTACGTCGAACTGGGGCATCCGGTCGACCTGGCGGAACACCTCCGAGTAGTCGCCGATCCGCTCGGCGATGGCGAGGGTGTTGTCGCAGGCCTCCGGCAGGTCTCGGAACAGCGACCGCATCTCGTCGGCCGTCTTGAGGTAGTAGCCGTCCCCGTTGAAGCGGAACCGGTTGGGGTCGTCCTTGTTGCGCCCGACGCCGACACAGAGCAGGTTGTCGTGAGCGTCCGCCTGGTCGGCGGTCACGTAGTGGGAGTCGTTGGTCGCGAGCAGCGGAAGGTTCAGGTCCTTCGCGATGCGCAGCAGGTCGTCGCGGACCATCCTCTCGATGGGCACCCCGTGGTCCATGAGCTCCACGAAGTAGCTGTCGGCGCCGAAGATGTCCCGGTAGGCGGCGGCGGCCGCCACGGCCTCCTCGTACTGGCCCAGCCGGAGCCGCGTCTGCACCTCACCGGACGGGCAGCCCGTTGTCGCGATGATGCCCTTGCCGTACGTCGCGAGAAGCTCGCGGTCCATACGCGGCTTCATGTAGTAGCCCTCGAAGCTCGCCAGGCTGGAGAGCCGGAACAGGTTCCGCAGCCCGTCGGCATCCTGGGCCCACATCGTCATGTGGGTGTACCGGCCGCCGCCCGAGACGTCCTTCGTGCCCTCGGCCTCGAGGTCCGCGACCTCGCGCTTGCCGGTGGACCAGAACTCCGGGACGCGGCTGAAACGGGTCGACGGCGCGACGTACGCCTCGATCCCGATGATCGGCCTGACCGGATGGTCCTTCGCGGACTTGAAGAAGTCGTACGCACCGAACATGTTGCCGTGGTCGCTCATCGCCACCGCCGGCATGCCCTGGCGCCCCGCCTCGGCGAACAGCGGGCCCATCTTCGCCGCCCCGTCGAGCATCGAGTACTCCGTATGGACGTGCAGATGGACGAAGTCCGAGCTCACGACTCCTCCTCCACGTGCACGTACAGACGCACACCGCTGATGCGGCACGCCGTCGGGGGAAGTCGACGACTCAGGGCCGTCCCGGCCCCAGGGAGATCACGATAGCCGCGTCGTACGACACCTCGGCGGCGACTCTCCGCGTCCTGGTCAGGTGAGCAGAGGATCGACCTGGGTGACGGGCTGCCGGAGGAGACCCGCCTCCCGACGAAAGGCCAGTTGGTGCGCCGACATGCCGTACCGACCGGGCGTGTCGTGGCCTTTCGAGGGGACGGGAGGGGGTCACACGGCCAGCGGGCGGGCTGTCGGCGGGATGGGCTTCGGGAGCTTCGAGGTGCCCGACAGGAACCCGTCGACACCGTTCGCCGCCGAGCGGCCCTCGGCGATGGCCCACACGATGAGCGACTGGCCACGACCGGCGTCGCCGCACACGAAGACGCCCGGGACGTTCGTCTCGTACGACCCGTTGCGCGCGATGTTGCCCCGCGGGTCGGTGTCCAGGTCGAGCTGCTCGATGGCCGTACGCTCCGGGCCGGTGAAGCCCATCGCGAGCAGGACGAGCTGGGCCGGCAGCTCTCGCTCGGTCCCCTCCACGGGTGCGAAGCGTCCGTCGACCATGGTCACCTCGGACACCCGAAGCCCCGTCACGCCGGACTCCTCGTCGCCGACGAAGGCGTCGGTGTTGACCGCGTACAGGCGCTCGCCACCCTCCTCGTGAGCCGACGAGACGCGGTAGACCATCGGGTACGTGGGCCACGGCTGGGTCTGGGGACGGGTCGGCGCCGGCGTCGGCATGATCTCGAGCTGGGTGATCGACCTGGCCTTCTGACGGATCGCGGTCCCCAGGCAGTCGGCACCCGTGTCGCCGCCACCGATGATCACCACGTCCTTGTCCGTGGCGAGGATCTGGTGGGCGACCTCCTTGCCACGGGCGACCCGGTTGGCCTGGGGGAGGTACTCCATCGCCTGGTGGATGCCGCCCAGCTCGCGCCCCGGGGCCTGGAGGTCCCGCGCCACGGTCGACCCGACAGCGAGGACCACCGCGTCGAACCGCTCCCGAAGCTCCGCGAACGTGATGTCCGTACCGATCGTCACCCCGGTCTTGAAGATGGTCCCTTCGAGCCGCATCTGCTTGAGGCGACGGTCGATGACGTCCTTCTCCATCTTGAACTCGGGGATGCCGTACCGCAGCAGGCCACCGATCTCGTCGGCGCGCTCGTACACGACGACCGTGTGCCCGGCGCGGGTGAGCTGCTGCGCGGCCGCGAGACCTGACGGCCCGGACCCGACGACCGCGACGGTCTTGAGCGTGTGCCACGAGGCCTGCTCAGGCACGACCCGAAGGTCGTCCCAGGCCTTGTCGATGATCGCGACCTCGACGTTCTTGATGGTCACCGGGTCACGCGAGATGCCGAGGACGCAGGAGGTCTCGCACGGCGCGGGGCACAGGCGGCCCGTGAACTCGGGGAAGTTGTTCGTCGCGTGCAGCCGCTCGAGCGCCCCTCGCCAGTCGTCGCGCCAGACGAGGTCGTTCCACTCGGGGATGAGGTTCCCGAGCGGACAGCCCTGGTGGCAGAAGGGGATGCCGCAGTCCATGCAGCGGCTCGCCTGCTTTTCCATCGCGCCCGCGGAGAAGTCCTCATAGACCTCTCGCCAGTCGCGGATCCTGACGTCGACCGGGCGGCGCTTGGGCAGCTCGCGCCCGACCGTCAAAAACCCCTTCGGGTCAGC
>JACRAA010000282.1 GCA_016213595.1 Actinomycetota bacterium
AGCTGGCCCCGCAGCTCTCGTCGGTGTGTGACCTGTGCTGCTCGCCGGTGCTGCAGGGAGTGCTGGAGCCCGGCGACGCCCACATCCTCGCGGCCGCCCTGAAGGTCCTGGCGGACCCCGCGCGACTGCGGCTGCTGAGCCTCATCCGCTCCGCCGAGGGGGGTCGCACCACGACGGGTGTGCTCGCCGACCAGCTCGGCCTCACGCAGCCGACGATCACCCATCACCTGGGCGCGCTGTTCGAGGCGGGGTTCGTCGAGCGCGAGCGCGACGGGCGTCAGACCTGGTACTGGGTCAACACCGACGGCGTGCAGGCCATCCGGCAGCTGCTCGACCCGGAGCCGGCTCGCTAGCGGTCGCGTCCGTCGGGCGTGGGTTCGCCCGGTGTGGGCGTGAGGTCGCCGGGGTGGGTGGTGGGCTGGACCAGATGTGCCGTACGTTCGCCGGCCTCGACGGGTTCGCCGGCCTGGGCCGTACGGTCGCGGAGCAGGCGCCGGCGCACCCAGGAGGGCTTGACGGCGAGGCCCCGGCGCTTGATGACGACGAGGAGCCACACGCCGACGGCGGTGAGGAGCGCGGCCGTGAGGACGGATCCCTCGATGCCGAAGCTGCCGCCCGTGAGCCAGGTGGGACCGGTGAACTGGGCGCGGAACCAGCCGGACGCGCCTCCCGAGCCGGACACGACGGATCCGTACACGGGACCTTCGACGATGTTCCACGCGAAATGGAGGCCGATCGTCCACCACAGGGACCGGGTGACCGCGTACAGCGCCGCGAACAGGAGCCCGGCCTCGAGCGCGATGGCGACGGCGCCCCAGAGGGTCGCGTCAGGGTTGCCGAGGTGGGCGAGCCCGAAGATGAGGGCGCTGATGGCGAGGGCGGCCCAGGTGCCGAACAGGTCCTCGGTGAGGCGGAAGAGGACGCCGCGGAACGCGAGCTCCTCGGCGACCGAGGCGACGAGGCCGGTGGAGACGAGGGCGGGCCAGAACTGGTAGGCGGCGTTGAAGCCCAGGATGCGGTACGAGCCGAGCGCGGCGAGGATGCCGATGACGGTCGAGCACAGGACGGCGCCAAGCAGGAGTCCCCACAGGAGGCCGGTCCAGCGTCGGGGCGCGAGCTCGACCGGCCGACGGCGCTCGACGACCATGAGCACCGCGAACCCGGCGACGACCGCCACGAGCTCAGCGAGCCGTACCGGGAGCCACGACCGCAGCAGCCGCGGCTCGACGAGGAGGGCGAGCCCCATGAGCGCGCCGATGACAAGGGCCACGGTGGCGACGAAGGCCAGGAGCCGGACACCGGGCGAGAAACGCCAGCGGTGGAGGGGGGGCTCGGTACGCGGCGGCTCGTCGGCCGGCAGCAGGTCGAGGGGTCGTGGGCGAGCCGGGTGGAGGTCCTCCACGAGAACGTCCAGGCGGGTGGCCAGGGAAGAGTGCGGATGCGTCATCGTCATTCCTGCTCGGGTTCGCCGAGAAGTCTGGCACCCGCTGGGCGGCTGTGCGGGCGATGCGGACAAGTCGATGGTGGGACCTGTCAGGCGACGTCGCTGTAGCCAGCTGTCCCCGGCCTCCCCCTCGCTCTCCGGGCGTCAGGGGCAGGGCTTGCAGAGGGGCTGCGGGCCAAGACCGCCGTTTTAGCGGTCCAGAACGCCCTTCCGGCCGGATTTCAGCCGCCTACGGCTTTTGAACCTCCAAAACGGCGCTCCGGAGCGGGCAATGGCGCCGAGGGGTCAGCGGCGCTGGGCACATCATGGGTGAGGAGGGGTCCCGGAACCTCAGTTGCAGCCCTCCGGACCGCACGCCTCGGCGTCGGCCGCGCCCGGCACGGTCACGAGCGACCGCTTCACCGGTTCGGGATGGAGCTCGTCCCACACCTGCGCGAGCGCGGACTCGAACACCTCGGCAGGCTGGGCGCCCGAGACCCCGTACTTCTCCTCGAACACGAAGAACGGCACGCCCCGGATCCCGTACGCGCCGGCTTCCTCGATATCGTGCGCGACCTCGCGGTCGCGGAGCTCGGAGTCCACGGCGTCGCGGGCAACGGCCTCATCGAGGCCGGCATGGGCCGCGAGACGTACGAGCGTGTCGGTGTCCGAGATCGTCTCGCCCTCGGTGAAGTGGGCGCGGAAGAGGGCGGTCTTGAGGGCCCAGGCGGTACGGCCGGTGGGGTCGGCGTCCTGGGCGGCGTGGAGCAGGCGGTGGGCCCTGCGGGAGTTGGCGACCTTGATGGTGTCGAAGTCGAGGGTGAGCTCCTCGGGCGCGCCGGCGGCCTTGACCTGGTCGAACATCTGGCGGACCTGCGACTCGGGCAGCCGCTTGGTCTGGGCGAGGTACTCGGTCTCCGTCCCGTCGTACGACTCCGGCAGCGTCGGGTCGAGCTGGAAGGAGTGGAGGGTGACGCTCACCTGCTCGGCGTGGGGGAACTCGGCGAGCACCCGGTCGAACCGGGTCAGGCCGATGTAGCACCACGGGCAGGCGATGTCGGACCAGATGTCGATGCGCATGTCCGGTCCAACCCCTGGCGCCGCCCGGCGATTCCCTCGGGCCGACAGAGTCAGACGGCCAGGTCGGGGTGGCGGGAGGGTTCGCGCATGTGGCCGCTGAGCCGTACGGCGTCGCGCAGCTCGGCGACCTTGGCCTCGGGGAGGCTGATGTCGCGGGCGATCTCGGTGTCGGTGAGCGCGTGCTCGATGCCCCACAGCGCCAGGTCGATGGTGGGCGCGGGGACGCCGAAGACGTCGAGGTACTTGTCGTCGATGCCGGGCAGCATCTCGGGGTTCGGGGTGCGGGCGAGGATCTCGGGCGGTACGCCGACGGCGGCGGCGACCTGGACGACGTGGGAGCGGTACAGGCCTTTGAGCGGCATGAGGTCGGCGGAGTCGTCGACGCCGAACTTCACGAACAGGCCGAGGAGGTCCTCGCTCTTGTGGGCGGTACCGACGACGAGGAGCCGGTGCAGCTCCGCGTACCGGTAGGTCATCACCATCCGGAGCCGCTGGCGGGCGTAGATGGCCGCGAGCGCCTGCCGGGTCAGCAGGTGGTCTGTCCCCCGCACCCCGGCGAGGAAGACGTTGTTGGCCTCGTCGGAGAGGTGCCGCCTTACCTCCCTGGCGACCAGCCGGGGCAGGGGGAGGCGGTAGCCGATGAAGCGGTACACGCCGGCCGCCCGGTTGAGCCGGGTGGCCTTCTGGACGACGACGCGTACCCCGAGGCGGTCGGCGACGAGCCGGCTGTACCGCAGGGCGTCCCTGGAGCCGCGCTTGTCGGGCAGCAGCAGGGCGGTGACGCGGTCAGGGCCGACGGCGCGGGCGCACAGGGCCAGGACGGTGCTCGAGTCGAGCCCGCCGGAGAGCGGTACGACGATGCCCGTACGGCCGAGGTCCGTCAGCTGGTCGGAGATGAAGCGTTCGATGGTTTCTGCAGTCGCCTGTACGTCCAGGTCGAAGACGGCCGGCGTCAGCCTTGCCTCGCTCACAACTCGACAGTAGACGCTTCCCCGCGGGCAGAGGGGGTAGTGGTAGAGCATGACGACATGCATCAACTCAGCTCCCCGCCCCGTCGCCGTCCAGGCCGGGATCTGTCAGTGCACCAAGTGCGGCCCCGACTGTGCGTGCGAGACCTGCACGTGCGAGAACTGCGAGTGCTCGACCTGCAACCACCAGAAGTAGCGCACAGGATGTGACAACCCGCGTTTCCCGACGCCGTTCCCTCCCCCGCGATAGCGTTTCTTGGGCTCGGCACGTGTGGAGCAGCCGAGCGCCAGTCCCATCCCGGCGAGAAGGATTCCTCATCACGGCGGACCCGTCGTGACCATCCGTGCTCCGGGCTATCCGGAAAGCAGCATGACACCGAGAGCTGTTCCTGCGTCTGAAGTCGTCGGTACGAGCGGAAAGCAGCGTGACGGGCGAGCGTTGAGCGACGGCGCCGCGCACCCGACAACGTTTCCCTGGCTGTTCTTCCTGGTCACGTTCGGCTTCAGCTGGCTCCTCTGGAGCGTGCCGGTCCTGTGGCACCTTGGGCTCGTGGCGGCACCCGCGGGCCCCGCTCTGGGTGTGCTGACCCTAGCCACGGTCTTCCTCGGAGCCTTCGGACCCGCGGTCGGGGCGCTGGTCGCGATCCGGCGAGAGGGGAGCAAGGGCGCCTCCTGGCTGCATCTGCGGCGAGCACTCATGATGAGGGGCTCGCTACGTTGGTACCTCACCCCCGTAGTCGTGCTAGGGCTGGTATCGCTCGCCGTCTGGGGGATGCCGATCCTTTGGGGACGTCCTCTCCTGGCCTCGCCCCTGCCCACCCCGTGGGTCATTCCGCTGTACCTCGTGTTCATGGTCTACGTGGGTGGTGGCCAGGAGGAGATCGGGTGGCGTGGGTTCGCGCTGGACAGACTGCTCAGCCGGCACAACGACCTCGTCGCCAGTCTGATTCTGGGCGTGGTGTGGGCTCTGTGGCACCTGCCGCTCTGGTTCATGACCGGCACGTCTCAGCACTTCATGCCGTACGGCGCCTTCGTGCTGATGATCGTCTCGCTGTCGGTCATCCTGACCTGGGTGTACGTGGAGAGCGGCC
>JACRAA010000283.1 GCA_016213595.1 Actinomycetota bacterium
CTCGGACGTGAGCTGTGCGGCGGCGTCACTGAGGAGCTGGACCATGGCGAGCCGGAGTCCGGGCTCGAGAACAGTGACGAGCCGGGCGGCGATGGCGCGCGTCGGCTCGTCGGCGAGCTGTGTTGCACGGTCGAGGTCTTCGGCGACGGCCGTGAGGTATGGCGTGAGCTGCATGACGTCAGTGTGACACCATTACGACGTCACCGCAATGCCTTATGACGCCGCAACGGGCAGGCACCCTGTAGGTACCTGCCCGTCGCCTATCGGCCGACCGTCAGTCGGTGGTGCTGGAGCTCTCCTCGGGCGGAGTGGCCAGCAGTCCGTACAGGGATCGCTTGGTCTCGACGAGAATGCTCTCGGCCTTCGCCGTCAAGGAGGCATCGCCGGACATCATGACGGCCTTGACCGCCATGCCCAGCTCGCCGAGGCTGCGCCACAGGGCGCGGCCGTCGATGCGCTCGCTGCCCTCGCCGGCCCACTCGTCCCAGACCTTCGCGGTCTCGGAATGGACTTCCGGGGCTTCACGACCCGCGCTGGTGAGGCGGAAGGCCCGCGACCCGGAGTTGTCGAAGGTCTCGATCAGGCCCTCGTCCTCGAGCTGGTTGAGCGCGGGGTAGACCGCGCCCGGGCTGGGCCTCCAGGCTCCGCCACTGCGCTCGGCAAGGGCGGAGATGATCTGGTAGCCGTTGCGCGGCTCCTCAGCGAGGAGCTGCAGGATGGCGGTACGGACGTCGCCGCGTCGAGCGCGGCCCCGACCGAAGCGGCCTCTCGGGCCGAAGGGTCCATGGCCCCCCATGGGACCGCCGGGGCCGAACGGGCCGCCCGGCCCGAAGGGGCCTCCGGGACCCATGGGTCCACCCGGGCCCATGGCTCCTCCGAACCGGCCGCCGGCCCCGAAGGCTGCGCCGAAGTCGGGCCGGCTCTCGTCGCGTCGACCGCGCTCCGCGGGACCGAACTCTCGATGGTGGTGGTGATGGTGGTGGTCGTGCATGAGGTCCTCCAATGGATCAGTTCGCGGGTGCGCTCTGCACCCTCACTGGAGATAACGATATATCGAAAGATGTATCGAAACAACCCTGAGGTGACCCGGAGAGCGGGTTTCGGGGTCAGGGACGGAGGTCGAGCCCGTCGAAGAGATCAGTGGACGGCCCGTCCGGAAGAGGGACTCCCGTGGCGAGCCGGAACGACTCGCCAAGTGTCTCCATGTCGGTCATGAACCGCCAGAACGGGTCCTCGAGGTCCACCTGGGACTGGTGCGCCGTCAGCGCGGCGACCTTGTTCGTCCGGTACGGACCGACGGGGACTCGTACGTCGACGTCCTCGCTCCGGCTGATCATGGGCGGGAGAGGCCCGTCGAGATCGATGTCCCCCCAGAACTCCTGGACCCCTGACGCCTTGGCGGCGTCCCGTATCGCCGCCATGTCAGCGGAGCTGTTCGTGACCCAGAACGTACGGGCGACCGACCAGGGTGCGCCGAGCTCCGGCCGGTAACCGTGGACGCCGCTGAGCGCGCAGGCGTACGTCATGACCCGGTGCGCCATGACGTGGTCAGGGTGCCCGTACATCCCGAACGGGTCGTAGGACACCACGACCTGGGGGCGACGGTCCCTCAGGACCGCCACGAGGTGGAGGGCCGCCTCGAGCAGGTCCGCGTTCCAGAACGCGGTCTCCGTCGTCTCGTCGCGAGCGGTCGCGGTCCCGTCCTCGGCGTGGGCCATCCCCGAGTCGTGAAAGCGGCCGTCGCCTCCGAGCCGTACGTAGTCGGTCAGTCCGAGCGCGGCTGCGGCGGCGTGGAGCTCGTCGAGCCGGTGGGACGCGAGGCCGGCGCCGGGGCTCAGGTGGGCGAGCGAGTCGCGGATGACCTCCCCCTCCTCGCCGAGCGTGCAGGTGACCAGCGTCACGTGCGCGCCCTCCGCGCAGTAGCGGGCGATGGTGGCGCCCGTCGAGCTGGACTCGTCATCGGGATGCGCGTGGACAAGCAGGAGGCGGCGGTCATCAGTCACGCGGTAAAGATCAGCACGTGCAGGGGTGCAGGACAAGTGGCGCCCTTGCGCACACCAGGTGACGCGGGAAGCGTCAGCCGCCAGCCCTATGCTCGCTCGTGTGAGCGAGGACCTGTTCGGGCAGATCACTCCTGCCCCCGCCAGCGGGCGAGGAGGGTCCCTGGGCGGCGTCCACGCGAGCTCCCCCTTGGCCGTACGGCTGCGGCCGACCACCCTCGAGGAGATCGTCGGGCAGCAGCACCTCCTCGGTCCGGGGTCGCCGTTGAGGCGGCTCGCCTCGGGCCAGCCGATGTCGGTGTTCCTGTGGGGACCACCGGGGGTCGGCAAGACGACGATCGCCGCCGTGGTGTCGAGAACGAGCGGCGCGCGGTTCGTCGAGCTCAGTGCCGTCACGGCGGGCGTGAAGGACGTACGGACCGAGCTCGAGACCGCGAAGGCGGAGCTGGCGCGCGGGCGGTCGACCGTGCTCTTCGTCGACGAGGTGCACCGGTTCAACAAGGCGCAGCAGGACGTGCTGCTGCCGGCTGTGGAGAACAGGCTGATCACGCTCATTGCGGCGACAACCGAGAACCCCAGCTTCTCGGTGATCGCGCCCCTGCTCTCGCGGTCGCTGCTGCTCACGCTGGAGCCGCTCACGCCCGACGACCTGTCGACGCTCATCGACCGTGCGCTCACGGACGAGCGGGGACTGCGCGCGCCTGACGCCGGCCTGTACTCGATCACTGACGAGGCCCGCGCCCAGGTGCTGCGGCTGGCGGGAGGGGACGCCCGCAGGGTCCTCACCTACGTCGAGGAGGCGGCGGCGGGGGCCTCCGCGGTCGGCAGCACCGAGATCACGATGGCCGAGGTCGACAAGGCCGTTGACCGCGCGACCGTGCGGTACGACGCGGACGGCGACCAGCACTACGACGTCATCAGCGCCTTCATCAAGAGCGTGCGCGGCTCGGACGTACAGGCGGCGATCCACTATCTCGCCCGGATGATCGAGGCGGGAGAGGACGCCCGGTTCATCGCCCGGCGGCTCATCGTCCTGGCGAGCGAGGACATCGGGATGGCGGCGCCCTCGGTCCTGCAGACGTGCGTGGCCGCGGCCCAGGCCGTACAGCTCATCGGGATGCCGGAGGCGCGCATCAACCTCGCGCACGCGACGATCGCGGCGGCCACCGCGCCGAAGTCGAACGCGGTCGTCGTCGCCATCGACAGCGCCCTGTCGGACCTTCGCGCCGGCAGGATCGGTCTCGTGCCGCCTCACCTGCGGGACGCGCACTACTCCGGTGCCAAGAAGCTGGGCCACGGGACCTCGTACGTCTACGCGCACGACGCGCCGCACGGTGTGGCGGCCCAGCAGTACCTGCCGGACGAGCTGGTGGACGCGCGGTACTACCGGCCCACGGACCATGGCAACGAGGCTCAGATCGCGGAGCGGCTCGACGTGATCGCGCACCTCCTCGGGCGCGCCCACGACTAGCGCGGAGACCCCATGGCTGCAATCCCCGCACCACCCCGTCCGAACCTGGCGCTCCGCGCGGGTGTCGCCCTGGCGGAGCGCGTCGTCCGCCGCCGGCTC
>JACRAA010000285.1 GCA_016213595.1 Actinomycetota bacterium
GCGGGGGACTCCCAAGGAGGAGATCCTCGCCTGCATCCGCTGCGGAAACTGCCAGTTCAGCTGCCCCGTCTTCCGGACGCTGGGTGGCGGTCATGCGTACGGCACGACGTACGGCGGCCCGATCGGCGCGGTGCTCAGCCCTCTGCTCGGCGACGCCTCGCACGACCGCGACCTGCCGTTCCTCTGCTCCCTGTGCGGAGCGTGCGCCGACGCCTGCCCCGTGAAGATCCCGCTGCCCGACCTCCTCGTCGACGGGCGCGCCGACTACGAGGCCGAGCAGCCACGAGGCGTGGAGGCACTCGCGTGGTCGCTGTGGAGCCGCGTCTGGAGCCGGCCCCCGCTCTACCGAGCCAGCCGGATCGCGGCGCGAGCGGCCGGTCGCCTGCTGCCGCGCGCGTTCCTCGGCCGACTCCCCCTGGCGAACCGGTGGGCGACCGGACGAGCCGTCCCGGACGTCAGCCACGCCGGTGAGTACCCCGGAAGGAGCCACCGGTGACCGTGGAGGCGTTCACTGCTCGGGCTGAGTCGCTCGGCATCGTGGTACGGCGTGTTCCCGACATGGCCGCGTGCCGTACGGCCGTCGCCGGCATCATCCAGGACGCACCTGCCCTGGTCGACGCGATCCCCGGGCTCGAGGAGCTGGCCGTCGTCGTCCCGGACGACCCCTGGAACTCGGCGGTGGGGGTCAGCGAGGCGTTCTCCGCCGCCGCCGAAGCCGGAGCAGTGGCCCTCTGCCAGGCGCCGGGGTCGCCTCGACGCACCTCGCTCCTGCCACCTGAGCACGTCGTCATCGTCCATGCGGACAGGATCCGCGACACGTACCAGGAGATGATCGACGACATCGCAGCCCTCGACCCTCCGCCGACCGGGGTGCAGGTGGTCAGCGGGGCCAGCAGGTCCGGCGACATCGAGAGCGCGATGATCCACGGCATGCACGGACCGAGGCTGGTGAGGTTCCTCATCGTCGGCTGAGGCCTTCGCCCTTTCCGTCGCCCCACCTGGTTGGTGTCTGTTCACCCGCTGTTCGAGGCCGGAGTCGTGACTTTCGTACCTCCCCTGGGGGAGCATGAGGCGCACCCCGGATCCCTTCCGGGGTCGAGGCAGACCGCCCAGCTGGGCAGTCGCGACACTCGAGGAGCTTCATGACCCATCGCCGAACAGCTGTGCTCTCGGGCGCGGCACTCGTCGCCCTCTTCGGCAGCGCCCTGGTTCTCCCCGCGCAGGCAGCGGGCAACGGGTACGGACACAACAACGCGACGTCGCCGATCAAGCACGTCGTCGTGATCTTCCAGGAGAACGTCTCCTTCGACCACTACTTCGGCACGTACCCGAAGGCCGCCAACATCGCGGGGGAGACCCTGGAGGGGAGCGACATCAGCGCCACCGCCTTCACCGCGGCATCCAACACCCCGCGAGACATCAACACCCTGGCCAGCAGGGGACTGCTCTCGCCGTCCAACCCGAACGCCGTCCAGCCGTTCCGGCTCACTCCGGCTCAGGCCGTGACCTGCGACCAGGACCACGGCTACACCGCCGAGCAGCGGGCGTACAACGGCGGCCTGATGGACGAGTTCGTGGAGAACACCACCCGGGACAGCTGCGCAGCGCCCCAGTACGGAACGTCCGGGCTCGTCATGGGCTACTACGACGGGAACACGGTCACGGGCCTGTGGAACTACGCCCAGCACTACGCGATGAGCGACAACTCGTACTCGACGACGTTCGGGCCGTCCACGCCGGGAGCCCTGAACCTCATCTCGGGGCAGACCTGGGGCGCTCGCGAGTTCACCGCCGCAGGTGCTCCGCTGGTCGCCTCGTCGAGTGACTACACCGTGAGGTTCCCGAACGCCTCCGGGGTCGGCACGGTCATCAACGACCCTGACCCTGTGTACGACGACTGTTCCAACAGCTCGCACCAGACCACCCACACGCTGGCCGGGATGACCGGGCAGAACATCGGCGACCTCCTCAGCGCCCAGAACGTCAGCTGGGGATGGTTCCAGGGCGGCTTCCGGCCGACGACCCCTGCGACCGGCAGCTCCCCGGCCGCTTGCCTGGCCAGCCACAAGAACGTCGCCGGCGTCACGTCGACGGACTACAACCCTCACCACCAGCCGTTCCAGTACTACGCGTCAACCTCGAACCCGCATCACCTGGCCCCGGCGTCGATGACGGAGATCGGCCACGCGGGGCAAGCCAACCACCAGTACGACCTGAGCGACTTCGCCGCCGTCGTCAACTCCCCGGACATGCCGGCGGTCAGCTTCCTGAAGGCAGCCGACTACCAGGACGGCCACGCCGGATACTCGGACCCGATCGACGAGCAGGCGTTCCTCGCGTCACAGATCAACGCCATCGAGGCGTCGCCGAACTGGGCCAACACGATGGTCGTGGTCGCGTACGACGACTCAGACGGCTGGTACGACCACCAGGCGGCCGTCCTGACGAACGCATCCGCCACCACGGATGACGCGAAGTTCTGTGCGGCCGCCGCTGCCTCGGGAGTGCCGGTCGCCGACGGCCAGGCCGACCGGTGCGGTCCTGGCCCTCGTCAGCCTCTGCTGGTCATCTCGCCCTTCGCGAAGACGAACTACGTCGACCACACCCAGACCGACCAGGCCTCGATCCTGCGGTTCATCGAGGACAACTGGAACGTCGGCAGGATCGGCGGCGCGTCCGCCGACACACGGGCAGGGTCCCTTGCCGGCATGCTCCACTTGCCGAACCCGAAGGCCCCGCAGGTTCTCGTCGACCCCCGCACGGGGGCGGTGACCTCGGTCAGGTGACCCCTACCCCCACGAGGGGCTCGGCAACCTGCCGGGCCCCTCGTGCCGTAGCGGTACGGACCACGGACGGGTGTCGATGCCCGCCGATGAGGTGACGGCCTTTCGGGGTGCTGTGGATATGGAAGGCTGAAGGGATGCAGATCTGGCCAGGGCATCCCTACCCACTCGGTGCGACGTACGACGGCAGCGGGACCAACTTCGCACTGTTCTCGTCGGCAGCGGAGGCTGTGGACCTGTGCCTCATCGACGACGAGGACAACGAGGAGCGGATCCGGCTGACCGAGGTGGACGCCCACGTGTGGCACGCCTACCTGCCCGGCGCTCAGCCGGGACAGCGGTACGGCTACCGGGTCCACGGCCCCTTCGACCCTGCGGCCGGTCTCCGCTGTGACCCTTCCAAGCTCCTGCTCGACCCGTACGCGAAGGCCATCGACGGCCAGATCGACGGGCACTCCTCCTTGTTCTCGTACCAGTTCGACCACCCCGACCGCCAGAACACGGAGGACTCACTCCGCCACACCATGACCTCGGTCGTCATCAACCCCTTCTTCGACTGGGGCTACGACCGGCCTCCGAAGCTGGAGTACCACGAGTCCGTCATCTACGAGGCGCACGTCAGGGGGCTGACCAAGCTGCACCCAGGGGTCCCCGAGGAGCTGCGCGGGACCTATGCCGGCATGGCCGAGCCGGCCATCATCGAGCACCTCACGTCGCTCGGCATCACGGCCGTCGAGCTGATGCCGGTCCACCAGTTCGTCAACGACCCTCACCTGGTGGCGAAGGGCCTGAGCAACTACTGGGGCTACAACAGCATCGGCTTCTTCGCCCCCCACAACGGCTACGCGGCGTACGGCACCCGTGGGGAGCAGGTCCAGGAGTTCAAGACGCTCGTCAAGGCCATGCATGCCGCGGGCATCGAGGTCATCCTCGACGTCGTCTACAACCACACCGCCGAGGGGAACCACCTCGGCCCCACCCTGTCGTTCCGCGGTATCGACAACGCGTCCTACTACCGCCTCGTGGATGACGACCAGGCGCACTACTTCGACACCACCGGCACCGGGAACTCGCTGCTGATGCGCTCGCCGCACACGCTGCAGCTGATCATGGACTCGCTGCGGTACTGGGTCACCGACATGCGCGTCGACGGGTTCCGCTTCGACCTCGCCTCGACCCTGGCGCGAGAGCTGCACGCCGTCGACAGGCTGGCGGCGTTCTTCGACATCGTGCAGCAGGACCCCGTCATCTCCCAGGTCAAGCTCATCGCCGAGCCGTGGGACATCGGGGAGGGCGGCTACCAGGTGGGAGGCTTCCCCCCGTTGTGGACCGAGTGGAACGGCAAGTACCGCGACACCGTGCGTGACTTCTGGCGGGCCGAGCCGGCGAAGCTGGGCGAGCTGGCGAGCCGGATCAGCGGGTCCGCGGACCTGTACGAGCACACGGGTCGCCGTCCCGTCGCGTCGATCAACTTCGTGACGGCCCACGACGGCTTCACCATGCGCGACCTCGTCTCGTACAACGAGAAGCACAACGAGGCCAACGGTGAGGGGAACGCCGACGGGGAGTCGTTCAACCGGTCCTGGAACTGCGGGGCTGAAGGGCCGACCGCCAACCGGATCATCAACAAGCTCAGGGAACGCCAGCACCGCAACCTCATGCTGACCCTGCTGCTGAGCCAGGGCGTCCCGATGATCGCCCACGGCGACGAGATCGGCCGGACCCAGGCCGGCAACAACAACGTCTACTGTCAGGACAACGAGCTGTCCTGGGTCAACTGGGATCTCACCCCCTCGCAGGAGAGGCTGCTCGACTTCACGCGACGCGTCGTCAAGCTGCGGTTGGACCATCCAGTTCTCAGGCGTCGCCGGTTCTTCGGAGGCTCCCCACAGCATGGCGGGGAGTCCGAGCTCGGCGACATCGCCTGGCTGAGGCCATCCGGCGAGCACATGACGAACTCCGACTGGGACGAGTCGTTCGCGCGGTCGCTCATGGTCTTCCTCAACGGCGAAGCCATCCCCGAGCCCGACACCCGTGGTGGCCGCATCGTCGACGACAGCCTTCTGATCCTGCTGAACGGAGACCCGGAGCCCGTCGAGTTCTGCTTGCCCAGCGAGGAGTTCGGTACGGGGTGGGAGGTGGTTCTGGACACCAGCCGGGACAAGGCCCATCGGAAGCGCTGGGAGCCCGGCGAAGCCACCATGCTCGAAGGCCGCAGCATGGCCGTGTTCCTGCGCCCGCCGGTCGAGACCTCTGACGTGGGCTAGGGGCGGGACAGGTACGAGCTCTCGGCGCTAGGCGTCGGCCGCGGGCTGCAGCGTCTCCTGCAGCGTACGGACGGGGATGTCGGGAAACTCGGCCCGTACCGACGCGAGGTCGAGCTGCAGGGCCCCGCTGTCCATCCACGTACCTGCCGCGGCCATGCGCGACAGGAAGGGCGAGAACGGTCGTGCCGCGAACGCCAAGACATGCAGCACTGGCGACGGGATGGACCTGACTGTGCCGCGTCCAGCCCGCGCGATGAGCTCCCCGGCGAGCTCGCGAGGGGTCAGGTTCTGCGATCCCCACTCGACGGTGCGTCCTCGGAGGGCGGGATCCGCAAGCGCTCGGCGGACGATCGCTGAGGCGTCGGCGAGGCTGGTGAACGTGATCGGCTGGGTTCCCGACCCGAAGAGCATGACCGTGCCCTTGGTGCTCAGCGACTCGGACAGGAGTCCGACCCACTGCTCGAGGAGGACGCCCATCCGGACGATGGTCCAGGCCATGCCGGATGCCTTGAGCGCTTCCTCCGCCGCGTACTTGCACCGGAGGAGGTCGATGGGTGCGTCAGCAGCGGCACCGTGCATCGACATCATGACCAGGTGCTCGACACCTGCTGCGGCAGCGGCTCGGGTGAGCCGGATGGCTCCGTCCCGGTCGATGCTGCGGGGGTCGCCGTCCTTCCCGAGCCCGAACCCGGAGGCAGCGAAGACCACCTGCGAGCACCCCGCCACGGCCTTCTCGCAGTCCGCTGTTGAGCGCAGGTCGCCGGCAGTACGTTCGACGTCGTCCGGCCACTCGGAGGGGAACGGATGTACACCCCGCGCCAGCACACGGACCCGCACGTGCTCGGCGGCGAGGTCGCGGACCAGCCGGCGTCCCAGAAGGCCGGTCCCGCCGACAACGAGGATCATCGGAGCTCACGTCCTTGGGCGGCCAGGGCCGTCGAGCCGGGAGCCGAGGTGACCTCGCCCACCGCCGCGTCGACGTCGCCACCGGCAGTGTCCAGGGGCTCCAGGTAGAAGCGGACTCCGGCGATGCGGTCGGACCGGACCGTGAAGATCGCAACTCCGACCATCTGGACCGGGACGCCGTCCACACGCGTGCCGCCGTTGCCCCACTCCATCCACACGGTCCGGTCGGGGCCCGTCGTGGCGTTGTGGACCGTAACGCGCAGATCAGGGACGGCCCTGAACAGCCTCTCCCAGTTCTTGCGGACCTGGCTTCGGCCGGTGAAGCTCTGGGCGGGATGGATGGGGGTGACGTTCTCGTAGTCCTCGGCGAACTCCTCGACCATCGCGTCGAGGTCGTGGCGGTTCGCGGCGTCGACCATCCGCCGGACGGGGCCGTCCTCCAGAAGCTCAGGTCCTGTGCGTGCCTCCATGATGTGCTCCTTCATGTTGCCCTCATCGGAAACGGGAGACAGCTGTGTCGCAAGTTAGATACAGTTGCCTGTATCGAACTAGAGGGAGCCTAAGCCGGGTGGAGCGCAACCACAAGAGGGAACCAGCACGCAGGTACGACGCGACCCGCCGACGCGAGAAGGCCGAGGCGTCGCGTCAAGCCGTCCTGACCCACACGCGGCGGCTGTTCACCCGTCAGGGCTTCGGGAACACCACCGTCACGCAGGTCGCGAGCGCGGCCGGCGTTTCGGACGAGTTCGTGTACAAGAACTTCGGGGGCAAGAGGGGACTCGTACGGGCCATCTACCTGGAGAGCCTGGTCGGCGTCGAGGACCTCCCTGCAGAGCAGCGGTCCGACCTGGCCCAGATGACCTTCACCGACCCGCACGCGCTCATGCGCCGCTTCGGGCGGTTCGTCACCGAGCTGAGCCCGTTGGGCATGCCCGTCCACCTTCTGATCCGCGACGCCGCAGCGAGCGGCGACATCGAGATGATCTCGCTGTTGGAGGAGGTCGACGACGAGCGCTACGAACGGATGCTCCACAACGCGCGCCAGGTCGCGGCCCGCGGGTTCATCCGTGCCGGGCTTTCGGAGA
>JACRAA010000284.1 GCA_016213595.1 Actinomycetota bacterium
CACGTCGCCGTCCCCCGTTAGGCTCCCTCTGTGACGGACCCGGTGATCGAGACGGCCACATCCCTCGATGCGGAGACGGTCCAGGCCGTCCAGGTCCTCGTCGACCAGGTCACCGCGCAGGACCTGGTCCGGCCACTCAACGAGGCCGCTGAGCTCGCGCTCCACCACACAGGGGTCGCCCACTACGTCATCCGCGAGGGCCGGCGACTGGCCGGCTACGCACAGCAGGACCCCGAGCTCGGGACGGCGCAGCTGTGCGTGCATCCGGACGCGCGGGGTGCAGGCATGGGTACGGCCCTGTGCGAAGCCGTGCTCGCGGACGCACCGGGTACCGAGCTGTGGGCGTTCGGCAACCTGCCCGGCGCCCAGGCGATCGCGACGAAGCTTGGGTATGTCAACGTCCGCGAGCTGCTCATCCTCGCGCGGCCGCTCACGCTCGACGAGTCGCCGGCCCCCGTCCCCGAGGGCATCACGATCCGCGGCTTCCAGCCGGACGACGAGGCCGCGCTGCTCGCCGTCAACGCCGCCGCCTTCGCCCATCACCCGGAGCAGGGCGGCATGGACCACGAGAACTTCGCCGAACGTACGGAGCAGCCCTGGTTCGAGCCGGCAGGCCTGCTGGTGGCCGTCGACCGGGCCGGCACCATGCTCGGCTTCCACTGGACGAAGCGGCACGGCCCTCGCGTGGGAGAGGTGTACGTCATCGCCACCGCACCCGAGGCGGCCGGCAAGGGGCTCGGCAGTGCGCTGCTCACAGCCGGCCTGGCGCACCTGGCCGCCGCCGGCTGCACCGAGGTGATCCTGTACGTCGAGTCGGACAACGCCGCGCTGCGGCTCTATCGTCGTCATGGGTTCGATGTCGCCCGATCCGACGTCGTCTACGCACCACCAGAGAGGCAATCCCGATGAGCAACGTGTGGCGGCCGTCCTTCGCGGAGCCGACGACACTCGAGCCCGAGCGGGTGACCTCGCCGGAGCTCGAGGTGGAGAGCGAGGTCTCCCCGCTGACACCGACCGAGGAGCCGTTCCCCGAGCCGCTGCCGGAGGGGCGCTACTCGGATCGGGAGCTCAGCTGGCTGGCGTTCAACAAACGGGTCCTCGACCTCGCCATGGACGAGACCCGCGTGCCGTTGCTCGAGCGGGCGAAGTTCCTCGCGATCTTCTCGTCGAACCTGGACGAGTTCTTCATGGTCCGGGTCGCCGGCCTCAAGCGCCGCATCGCGGCCGGCCTGGCGACGCCCAGCGCGTCGGCGATGATGCCCCGCGAGCTGTACGACGCGATCCTCGCCCGCACCCATGAGCTCGTCGACGAGCAGTCACGGGTCTTCGCCGACGTCGTACGTCCCGAGCTGGCCGCCCAGGGCATCAAGATCCTGCGCTGGTCGGAGCTCCACGAGGACGAGAAGAACTCGCTGACCCAGCTGTTCAACGACCGGATCCTGCCCGTCCTGACGCCGCTGGCCGTCGACCCGTCCCACCCGTTCCCGTACATCTCGGGCCTGTCGATCAACCTCGCCGTCCAGCTGCGCCACCCCGTGACGGGCGCCCTGTCGTTCGCGCGGGTCAAGGTGCCGAACATCCTGTCGCGGTTCCTGCGGCTCGCCGAGGACCGGTTCGTGCCCCTCGAGGACGTCATCGCGAGCCACCTCGACCACCTCTTCACCGGGATGCAGATCGTTGCCTGGACGACGTTCCGCGTGACGCGCAACGAGGACGTCGAGGTCGAGGAGGACGATGCCGAGAACATCCTGTACGCGCTGGAGAAGGAGCTGCTGCGCCGCAAGGTGGGACGCCCGCCCGTACGGCTCGAGGTCGAGGACGACATCAACGACACCATCCTCGAGCTGCTCATCCGCGAGCTCGACGTGTCGCCGAAGGAGGTCTTCCGGCTGCCGGCACCGCTGGACCTGCGCGGCCTGTTCTCGATCGCCGACGTCGACCGCGAAGAGCTGCTCTACCCGGCGTTCCTGCCGCTCACCAACCCGCACCTCGCGGAGGTCGAGACCGCCCAGGCCGCCGACCTGTTCAGCGCGCTGAAGCGTCGCGACGTGCTGCTCCACCACCCGTACGACTCGTTCGCCACCTCCGTCCAGCGCTTCATCGAGCAGGCCGCTGCCGACCCGATGGTGCTCGCGATCAAGCAGACGCTGTACCGGACGTCCGGCGACTCGCCCATCATCGACGCCCTCATCGAGGCGGCGCAGGCGGGCAAGCAGGTGCTGGCGCTCGTCGAGATCAAGGCCCGCTTCGACGAGCAGGCGAACATCGCCTGGGCTCGCAAGCTGGAGAAGGCCGGCGTCCACGTCGTGTACGGCATGGTCGGCCTGAAGACGCACTGCAAGCTGTCGCTGGTCGTACGCGACGAGGGCGAGGCGCTCCGGCGCTACGCCCACATCGGCACGGGCAACTACAACCCCAAGACGGCGCGCATGTACGAGGACATGGGCCTGCTCACCTCGAACGCGGTCATCACCGAGGACGTGGCGCGGCTGTTCAACCACCTGTCGGGCATCACGCAGGAGATCAACTACCGCCGGCTGCTCGTCGCTCCGCACGGGCTTCGCCGCGGCCTGCTCGAGATGATCGACGCCGAGATCGAGAACCACCGTGCCGGACTGCCGTCGGGTGTACGGATCAAGGTCAACTCGATCGTCGACGAGGCCGTCATCGACGCGCTCTACCGGGCCTCGAACGCCGGCGTCCCGGTGGACCTGTGGATCCGGGGGATCTGCGGACTGAAGGCGGGCGTGCCGGGGCTGAGCGAGAACCTGCGGGTGCGCAGCATCCTCGGCCGCTTCCTCGAGCACAGCCGGCTCTTCTGGTTCGCGAACGGGGGCAAGGCCCACGTCGGCATCGGCTCGAGCGACCTCATGCACCGCAACCTGGACCGCCGGGTCGAGGTGCTCGTCCAGCTCAGCAACGAGCAGCACATCGCCCAGATCGAGGAGCTGTTCCGGCTCGCGTTCGACGAGGGCACAGCCTCCTGGTGGCTGGGGCCCCAGGGCTGGGTGAAGAAGACGACGGACGCCGACGGGCGTCCGCTGCTGGACATGCAGGCTCATCTCATCTCCGTGATGAGCCAGCGCCGCGGGCAGGTATGAGCGCGGCGGAGCCACGGCCGATCACGTCGGCCGGCGCTGTCGTCCTCCGAGGGCAGGGGAGCCGGCGCGCCGTCGCGCTCGTGCACCGCCCCGCGTCCAACGACTGGTCCTTGCCGAAGGGCAAGCTCGAGAAGCGGGAGCCGGCGTACGCGGCGGCGGTCCGCGAGGTCGAGGAGGAGACGGGCGTACGGATCCGGCTCGGCGCGCCCCTGTCCGACGTCTCGTACCGCGTCCTCAAAGGTCCCAAGCTCGTCCACTTCTGGGTGGGGTACGCGGTCTCCGAGACGGCCCGACGGCCCGACCATGAGGTCGACGAGGTCCAGTGGGTGCCCGTCGTGCAGGCCCGGGACCGGCTCACCTACCCGGACGAGGCCGCGGTTCTCGACGAGGCGCTCGCCATGCCGGACACCACCGCCTTCGTCGTCGTGCGCCACGCGAAGGCCGTGATGCGCAAGGAGTGGTCGGGCGAGGACAGGACGCGTCCCATCGACGCGAAGGGCAAGGCGCAGGCCTCCAACCTCGTCGACCTGCTCGACGCGTACGGGATCGGCCTGCTCAAGAGCTCCACGTCGACCCGCTGCATCCAGACGCTGGAGCCGTACGCGAAGACCCGCCGGCTCAGCATCAAGCCCGTGAGCCTGCTCACCGAGGAGGTGGGCGAGGAACATCTGGCCGGCGTGCAGCGCTACGTGCGCAAGCTGGTGGTGAAGGCGGGGGCGAGCGGTACGGGCACGGCGGTCTGCGGGCACCGGCCCGTCCTGCCGGCCATGATCACCGGCCTCGAGCTCGAGCCACGGCCCATGACGCCGGGCACCGCGCTCGTCGTGCACGTCGACGACGAGGGCCTGGTCGCTGCCCACGAGTGGCACGCCCCGCACCCCGTCTGACGCGGCCCGCGGTCCGTACGGCCCCGCCGCCATCGCTCGTCGCCTCACACCGTCGAAAGGCCACGACACGCGCGGTCGGTACGGCGTGTCACGACACGAACTGGCCTCTCGTCGCTCGCCAGGGGGCCATACGGCAGGCGGCTAGCGCTCGCGGCTGCTCAGCACGCAGAACTCGTTCCCCTCGGGATCGGCGAGCACGGTCCAGGAGACCTCGGCGCCCTGGCCCACATCCGCCCTCGTCGCCCCCCGTTCGAGCAGCTCGGCGATCTCGGCGTCCCGGTCCTGCCCGATGTGGGGAGCGAGGTCGATGTGGAGCCGGTTCTTGGTGCTCTTCTCCTCTGGGACGGACACGAACACCATGCCCTGTCCCGTCCGGAGGAACGTCTCCACATCGGGGATCGGGTCCGGCGACATCCAGCGCGGGATGATCGCGAGCTCGTCATCGGCCTCGTACACGA